>NZ_JBVKCZ010000013.1:28673-186875 GCF_055634335.1 Streptomyces sp. NPDC111802
CGGCATCCACCAGCCACGTGGCATGCGCCCGCCTCGCGGCAGCGCCCCTTTTCCCGGCCCCACCGCCTAGCGGCACCGACCCTCTCGCGGCATCCACCCGCCTCGCGGCATCCACCCGCCTCGCGGCATCCACCAGCCACGTGGCATGCGCCCGCCTCGCGGCAGCGCCCCTTTTCCCGGCCCCACCGCCTAGCGGCACCGACCCTCTCGCGGCATCCGCCCGCCTCGCGGCATCCGCCCGCCTCGCGGCACCCACCCGCCTCGCGGCAGCGCCCCTCTCCCAGGCGCCCACCGCCTAGCGGCACCGCCGCTCTCCCAGGCCCCCACCGCCCAGCGGCACCGACCATCTCCCGGCACCCACCCGCCTCGCGGCAGCGCCCCTCCCCCCGGCCCCACCCCCTCGCGGCCCCCTACCGGCAGAGTTCTGTGAACGCAACGTGACATGATCGATCGCCCGACCCTAGTGACATACCAAGCGGTATGCGCGCAGAATCTCCGCAACCCTTACCACCGCGTAGGCAATGTCGCCCCCGGGAGGACTCCGTGCTGAGCACCATGCAGGACGTACCACTGCTGATCTCGAGGATCCTGACCCACGGGTCGACGATCCACGGCTCATCACAGGTCACCACCTGGACCGGCGAGGCCGAGCCGCATCGCCGTTCCTTCGCCGACGTCGGCGCCCGTGCGGCCCAGCTGGCGCACGCCCTGCGCGACGACCTCGGCGTGGCCGGCGACGAGCGGGTCGCGACCCTGATGTGGAACAACGCCGAGCACGTCGAGGCCTACTTCGCGATCCCCTCCATGGGCGCGATCCTGCACACCCTCAACCTGCGCCTTCCGGCCGAGCAGCTGGTCTGGATCGTCAATCACGCGGCCGACCGCGTCGTCATCGTCAACGGTTCGCTCCTCCCCCTGCTCGCCCCGCTGCTGTCGCACCTCAAGACGGTGGAGCATGTGGTCGTGTCAGGGCCGGGTGACCGTTCGGCCCTCGCGGACGCGGCCGTCCAGGTGCACGAGTACGAGGAGCTGATCGCCGGCAAGCCGACGACGTACGACTGGCCGGAGCTGGACGAGCGTCAGGCCGCATCCATGTGCTACACCTCCGGGACGACCGGGGACCCGAAGGGCGTCGTCTACTCCCACCGCTCCGTCTATCTGCACTCCATGCAGGTCAACATGACCGAGTCGATGGGTCTGACCGACCAGGACACGTCGCTGATCGTGGTCCCGCAGTTCCACGTCAACGCCTGGGGTCTGCCGCACGCCACCTTCATGACCGGCGTGAACATGCTGATGCCGGACCGCTTCCTCCAGCCCGCTCCCCTCGCCGAGATGATCGAGGGCGAGAAGCCGACGCACGCGGCCGCCGTGCCCACCATCTGGCAGGGCCTGCTCGCCGAGCTGACCGCCAGGCCCCGGGACGTCTCCACCCTCGGCCAGGTCACCATCGGCGGCTCGGCATGTCCGCCCTCGCTCATGGCGGCGTTCGACAAGCTGGGCATGCGGGTCTGCCACGCCTGGGGCATGACGGAGACCTCCCCGCTCGGTACGGTCGCCCGGCCGCCGGCGCACGCGGTGGGCACGGAGGAGGAGTTCGGGTACCGGCTCACGCAGGGCCGTTTCCCGACAAGCGTCGAGGCCCGCCTCACCGGCCCCGGCGGCGAGCGCATCCCATGGGACGGTGAGTCGGCGGGCGAGCTGGAGGTGCGTGGCCCCTGGATCGCGGGCGCCTACTACAACGGTCCGGACAGTGAACCGCTGCGCCCCGCGGACAAGTTCAGCGAGGACGGCTGGCTGAAGACCGGAGACGTCGGCACCATCTCCCCCGACGGCTTCCTCACCCTCACCGACCGCGCCAAGGACGTCATCAAGTCCGGCGGCGAGTGGATCTCCTCGGTCGACCTGGAGAACGCCCTGATGTCCCACCCGGACGTCGCCGAGGCCGCCGTGGTCGCCGTCCCCGACGAGAAGTGGGGCGAGCGCCCGCTGGCCACGGTCGTCCTCAAGGAGGGCGCCGGCGCGGACTTCGAGACGCTCCGCGCCTTCCTCGCCGACGAGGGCGGGATCGCCAAGTGGCAGCTGCCCGAGCGATGGACGGTCATCGAGGCGGTGCCGAAGACGAGCGTGGGCAAGTTCGACAAGAAGGTGCTGCGCAGGCAGTACGCCGAGGGCGACTTGGACATCACCAAGCTCGGCTGACGCAGCGCTGGAGGAGGCGGCGGCGCCCTTCAACGGACAACGGTGCCTCCCCACAAGGGCGGTGAGTCATGTGGCTCACCGCCCTTGCGGGGCGCCGGGGCCCGCGGTCGCCTCCTTCGGCCGTGACACGTGGGCGACGAGGAAGAGCAGTACGCCACAGGCGGCGACCAGGATCCAGCCCGGGCGGGACGCGTGTGCGAGCCCCGCCGGGCCGGTGGCCGTGACCAGGCCGCCGGCGAGGGCGATGCCGAGGGCGGAGCCAAGTTGCCGTGCGGTGGAGGTGATCGCCCCGGCCACGCCGGCACGGGCGGGTGGCAGTCCATTGACCGCGGTGTTGGTGATGGGGGCGTTGGCGAAGCCGAACCCGATGCCGATGAGCGCGTACGCGGCCAGCAGCAGGAGCACGCTGGTGTGCGGGGTGAGCCGAACCAGGCAGAGCCCGCCGACCGTGATGAAACCGCCGGCCAGGAGCAGCGGCAGCCGCGGTCCCGTGCGGCCGACCATGCGGCCGGACCAGGGGGCGCAGAGAGTCGCTCCGACGGCCAAGGGCAAGGTCGCCACGCCGGCGGCCAACGGCGTCCATTCCCGGGTGTGCTGCAGGTAGAGCGTGTTCAGCAGCAGTGTCATGTTCAGGGCGACGAAGACCGCCACCGCGCCCACGACGGCACCGCTGAAGACCGGGCGCGCGAAGAGCCGCGGATCCATCAGCGGCTCACGTCGGCGGGACTCGACCCACACGAATCCGGCTGCCGCCGCGGCGGCGCATGCGTATCCCGCCAGCGCCGCGGGCGACGTCCAGCCGATGCGCGGCCCTTCGATCAGGACGCCGACCACGGCTGCGAGGACCATGGTCAGCAGGATCTGGCCGGGCAGGTCGAGCCGCCGGGCCCGCTGCGCCCGGGACTCCGGCACGAACACCGCGCTGAGCAGCAGCGCGGCCGCGATGACCGGTGCGTTGATCCAGAACAGCGCCCGCCAGCCGAGCCCCGCGAGCAACGCGCCGCCCGTGACGGGACCGGCGGCCATGCTCAGCCCGAACACGGACGCCCAGATGCCGATCGCCTGCGCCCGTTCCTTCGGGTCCGGCATCGCGTTCACCACGATCGCGAGCGCCACGGGGCTGAGCATCGAGGCGCCGATGCCCTGCAGAGCGCGGGCCGCGATGAGGACGCCCGCCGACGGGGCGAGCGCGCAGACCAGTGAGGCCGCGCCGAACACGGCCAGCCCGCACTGGAACACCCGGCGGCGTCCGAAGCGATCCGCCAGTGCGCCGGAGGAGATCAGAAGACTGGCCAGGACGAGGGTGTAGGCGTCCACGATCCATTCGAGACCGCGCGTGTCGACATCCAGGCCGCGCCCGATGGCCGGCAGACCCACATTGACGATGGTGGTGTCCAGGCCCACCAGGAACATGCTCAGGCAGCAGACGGCCAGTACCGTCCAGCGTCTGCGCGCACTCAGCATGGTCTGAACCATGGGCTCAACAGGGTGAGTCGTCGCGGTCAAGGTCCACCTCTGACGTCCGGGAACACGGCCCGGCAAGGATCGGACCGGACGACGACCGCGGCCCATCAATTTTGCGGACACTGCAAAACTGGATCCATGAACACAGGATCCAGGGACGCGGACCTGGAGCAGATCCTCGACGGCATCGGGCTCCGGCTGCGCAGGCTGCGCCGGGACCGGGGACTCACGCTCGAGGCACTCGCGGCCACGACCGGGATCTCCGTCAGCACACTGTCCCGGGTGGAGTCGGGCAAGCGGCGCCCGACTCTGGACCTGCTCATCCCGCTGGCACGGGCGCACCGCGTCGCACTCGACCAACTGGTGGCGGCACCGGCCAGCGGCGACCCCCGGGTGCACCTCCGGCCGGTGCACAAGGAGCGCGGCAGTGTCCTCGTACCCCTGACGCAGTACCCGGGCCGAGTCCAGGTCTTCAAGCAGGTACTGGCACCCCGCCAACCGGAACTGGTCACCCACGAGGGCTACGAATGGCTCTACGTCCTCGCCGGTCGGCTACGCCTCATCCTCGGGGCGCGGGACTTCACGCTGCGGCCCGGCGAAGTGGCCGAGTTCGACACCACAGAGCCCCACTGGTTCGGCCCCGCGGACACGAGCACCGTGGAGATCCTGCACCTGTTCGGTCCACGAGGAGACCAAGCCATCGTGCGCGCGGGACCGTCCACAACCGATCCGGCCCCGCCGAGCGCCCCTGACCCACCGTCAACGACGCCATGACCCGCAGCAGCTAGTTCTTGCCGTTGTCCACGATGACCGGGGTCCCCCCGGAGTCCGTGCCGCACGGCACCGCGTACACCGGGTTGGCCTTGGCGGCCTCCTTGTAGGCCTCCAGGCACTGGTTGTACAGCACGTTGTCGGTCAGGGACCGCTCGATGATCTTGTTGGCGCGGGCGATGCCCTCCGCCTCGATCCGCTTGCGTTCGGCCTCCGCCTTGGCCGTGCGGGACGCCTCGACGGCCCGCTCGGTGGCCTGCTCCTGCTGGATCTTCTTGTCGATCTGCTCCTGCAGCTTGTCCGACGGCCGCACATTGCGCAGATTGACGGTGGTGACGTCGATCCCGCGCGGCGCCAGGCGCTCCTTGACGATCTTCTCGATCTCCGCGCCGATCTGCTCGCGCCCGGAGGCGTAGCCCTCCTCGCTCGTGTGCTTGGCGAAGACATTGCGGATGATCTCGCGGCTGTCCGCCAGCACCAGCCGCTCCTCGATGGCCTCCTGGCTGCCCGCCAGCCGGTACAGCGCGACCGCCTTCGCCGGCACCACGGCCCACTTGATGGTGACGTCGGCGTACAGCACACCGCCCTGTGAGGAGCGGACCTCGACGACGTCCTTGTCGTAGAGGTTGAGGTCCACCGGGCGGGTGGAGAAGGACGTGACCTCGGTGAACGGCGACTTGAAGTGGATACCGGAGGCCATGGGGGAGCCGAGCTTGCCGAAGGTCACCGGCACCCCGACCTCATAGGCGCTCACGACGAAGACACAGGCGAAGGCGGCAGCCAGCAGACCCCCCACGGCGCTGACGGCCGCCCCGAGTCTCCAGCCCCCGGCGCCGGTGCGGGAACGGCCGACGAGGAAGAGCACGACCGCCGCTATGAGCAGCAGTATGGACAGCACGAACACAGGAGTCCCCCCTACGAAACGGATCAACGCCGCCTCGGAGGCGACGCGCAGCGCATCGTAGCGGGATCAAGTTCCGGCGGAACGCCGCCCCCGTCGGGGCCGGTTGGTCCCGATCCCCCGTGGGGGTCCGGGGTCAGTTGGTCCCGATCCGCGACAGCAGATCCACGATCCGCGCCTGCACCTCGCCGCTCGTCGACCGCTCCGCCAGGAACAGCACCGTCTCGCCGGAGGCCAGCCTCGGCAGGTCGGCCTGGTCGACGGCGGCGGTGTAGACGACGAGCGGGGTGCGGTTGAGCCGGCCGTTCGCGCGCAGCCAGTCCACGATCCCGGCCCGTCGGCGATGCACCTGCATCAGGTCCATCACGACCAGGTTCGGATGGAAATCGCCCGCCAGGATCACCGCGTCGGCGTCGCTCGCGGCCCGCGCCACCTGCATCCCGCGCCGCTCCAACGTCGCGGTCAGCGCCAGCGCGATCTCCGCGTGCTCCTCGATCAACAGCACCCGCGGCGGGTGCTGTTCGCTGTCCCGGGGCGCGAGCGCCTTCAGCAGTACGGCGGGATCGGCGCCGTACGCCGCCTCCCGCGAGGCCTGTCCGAGCCCCGCCGTCACCATCACCGGCACCTCGGCCGCGACGGCCGCCTGCCGCAGCGACTGCAGCGCGGTCCGTGTGATCGGCCCGGTCAGCGGGTCGACGAACAGCGCGGCGGGGAAGGCCGCGATCTGCGCGTCGACCTCCTCACGCGAGTGCACGATCACCGGCCGGTAGCCGCGGTCGCTCAGCGCCTGCTGGGTCGTCACATCCGGCGCCGGCCACACCAGCAGCCGCCGCGGGTTGTCGAGCGGCTCGGGCGGCAGCTCGTCGTCCATCGGCTGCGGGCGCGGAGTGTCGGCCACCTCGACGGCCCCGCCCGGACCGTCCAGCGGCTCGGGCCCCTCGGCGGCGTTCTCGTCCGGCGCGCCTATGGCGTACGACCGTCCGGCCGCCTCGGTCATCGGCGCGAGCCGCGACTGCCCGGCCATCGAAGGCTGGGACTGCCCACCCGACGACCCCTGCGGCTGGGCGGGCGACGCGGGCACCGGCTGCTCGGCCGGCGGATGCGGCCGTGCCCCCTGCTCCGTCGAGGCACTGGCCCGCGTGGCGGGGTCGGGCGGCGTACCCAGCTTGCGGCGGCGCCCGCCGGCGGTCTGATGCGGGGGCGGCGTGGCCGTCGGCAGCGCGGGCTGCTGCACCTGTGCGGCCTGCCGCGTGAACGGCACCCCCTGCCCCAACGTCCGCACACTGATCGCGCGCCCCTGCGTCGAGTTCGGGTCGACCGGGGCAGCGGGCGCACCGGCCCCTGCGGGAGCGGCACCTTCGGCGGGAAGCGGCTGCGCCACCCGCTGCTGCCCGGCCGCCCCGGCCGCCGCCGCGGCTTCGGGGGGCAGGGGAGTACCCGGAGCCGGGGTGCCCTGCGCCGCCTGAGGAGTCTGTGCAGCCTGTGCAGCCTGTGCGGGCTGGGGGGCATGAGGATGCGGCGGTACGGGGGTGGCGGCGCCGTTCGCCGGTACGGCCCCGGCGCCGGAGGTGTCGTCGGCGGCGGGCCACGGCTGCGGGGCCGGGACGCCCTGCGCCGGGGTGCCCTGGGCGGGGGCCGCCTCGGCGGGGAGGGGAAGGGCCGGGGCGGCCTGAGCGGGCTGCCCGGGCACCGGCACCGGCATCGGCTGTCCGGGAGCCGCCTCGGCGGGCACCGCCTGCCCAGGCACAGCGACCGGAACGCCCTGTCCCGGAGCGCCCGGCACGGACCCACCCGCGGCGCCCTGCACCGCCGCGCCCTGCACCGCCCCGCCCTGCGCCGGAACCTCCTGCGCGGCCCCGGCAGCTTCCGCCGGCTGGGCCACGGCCCGGCGGCGACGCCCGGTCGGCGCGCTGGTGGGATGCGGCTGCGGCGGGGTGTGGTCCTCGGACTGGTCGTGCGGCACGGCATCGTGCCGGCCGTCGTCGCCGCGTACGTCTCCAGGAGCCGCCTGCCCGGGAACCTGACCGGGCACCGCAGCCGGCGCCTGCCCCGGCGCCACAGCCGAGGCCGGTGTCATGGCCGCGGCGGCAGCCGGAGGCGAAGCCGGCTCGGCACCGGCCGGCTCTGGCGCGCGCTCGGCAGGAGCCCGGTCCGCGTCGGCGGGCGGCAGCGCGAACACCGTACGAGCGCCTGCCTCCTGCGCGGCCGCCCGCTCGGACGCCGCGGCCAGGGCACGCCGACGCCGACCGCTAGGCTGCGCGGCCTCGCCCGAGGCGGCCGTACCGGATCCGGCCTGGGCGGGCAGGGCGGGCGGCAGCGCGTGCTGCTCACCGCCGTCGCGCCGGGCACGTCGTCCGCCGGGCGCGGGCACGCCCTGCGGCGGGACGGTCCCGCCCAGGCCGCTACCGACGGCCGCGGTCCCCGCCGCATGCTCGGCGGCCGTGACGACGGCACCCTCGGCGACCTCGTCCCCGCCGTCCTCGGCGGGCCGTCCACGACGTCGTCCGGTACCGCCGGCACCCTCGCCGCCACCGTCACCCTGCTGGAGCTCCGCCGCGGCCGCACGCCTGCGCCGGCGCCCCGTGGGCGCGGCACCCTCGGCCTCGGAGCCGCCCTCGGCGTCGGCACCGGGCGTGTCGCTCTCCAGGAAGGAGTCCACGGAGGACCGCCGGGCCCGCCGCCTCCCACTGCCACTGCCGGCACTCTCGGTCCCGTTGGTCCCGTCGCCGGCCTCGATCGCGGCGGCACCGGCGGGGGCGGCGGAAACGGCCCCCGCCCCACCCCCGATGGGCACTTCGAGGACGTACGCACTGCCGCTCATCCCGGGCACCTCGTGCGTCTGCAGCACTCCGCCGTGAGCCCGCACGATCCCGCGCACGATCGGCTCGTGCACCGGGTCTCCCCCGGCATACGGCCCGCGCACCTCGATCCGTACGACCTCACCGCGCTGCGCCGCCGCGACGACGACGGTGTTGTCCATGTAACCGCCCGCCGACACGGGCGAGTTCCCGGTCGCGTCGACCCCGGCGACATCCGCGACGAGATGCGCGAGCGCGGTGGCGAGGCGCTGCGGGTCGACCTCGGCCTCGATGGGCGGCGCGTGCACGGCGAACTGCACCCGCCCCGGGCCGATGAGTTCGACGGCCCCGTCGACACCCGCGGCGACGACGGCGTCGAGCATCACCTTCGTACGGGAGACCTGGTGGCCGGCCGAGTCGAGCTGCTGGAACCCGAGGACGTTGTCGATCAGCGTCGTGATGCGCGAGTAGCCGGCGGAGAGGTGATGCAGGACCTGGTTGGCCTCGGGCCACAACTGCCCCGCGTCATCGGCGGCGAGCGCGGCCAGCTCACGGCGCAGCTCGTCCAGCGGACCGCGCAGCGAACGTCCGAGCAGCGTCAGCAGCTGCTCGTGCCGCGCGGCGAGCGCCTCGTGCCGGTCCTTCTCCCGCTCACCGAGGGCGGCGTAGCGCTCCTCGCCCGCGGCGAGTTCCTCGGCGTGGCTCTCCTGGAGCTCCTCGATCTCGGCGACGTGCTTCTGCCGCAGGGCGGTCAGCTCGGAGGCGTGCTCCTCGGCGAGGCGCTCCAGCTCCTCCTCGTGCTGCTTCTGCGCGGCGGCCTTCTCCTCGGCGAGGGTGTCGTAGGACCGCCGGTCGGCGAAGGTCATCACGGCGCCGACGAGCTGGTCGCCGTCGCGCACGGGCGCGGTCGTCAGATCGACGGACACCTTGTCGCCGCTCTTGGACCACAGCACCTGCCCGCGCACCCGGTGCTTGCGCCCGGAGCGCAGGGTGTCGGCGAGGGCCGACTCCTCGTACGGGAAGGGGGAGCCGTCGGTACGCGAGTGCAGGACGAGCGTGTGCAGCTCCCGTCCGCCCAGGTCGCTGGCCCGGTAACCCAGTATCTGGGCGGCGGCCGGATTGACCAGGACGATCCGCCCTTCGGTGTCGGTTCCCACGACACCCTCGGACGCGGCCCGCAGGATCATCTCGGTCTGCCGCTGCGAACGCGCCAGCTCGGCCTCGGTGTCGACGGTGCCGGTCAGATCCCGGACGACCAGCATCAGCAGCTCGTCGCCGCTGTAGCCGTACCCGTCGTAGGCCTGTTGCCCGTTCTCGAGATTCGCGGACGTGACCTCGACCGGGAACTCGGTCCCGTCGGTCCGCCGGGCCATCATCCGGGTCGGCTTGGTCCGGCCCTGCGGGTCCATGTGATCGGGCCGCCGCATGGACCCCGGAATGAGCTTGGAGTCGAACTGCGGCAGCAGATCGAGCAGCCCCCGCCCCACCAGAGCCGTCCCCGGCGTCTCGAAGGCCTCCAGGGCGATGGTGTTGGCGTTGACGACGGTCCCATTGGCGTTGACCAGCACCAACGCATCGGGAAGCGCGTCGAGTATGGCTGCGAGGCGAGCAGCGCCTCGGGATGGCCTGCTGCTCACGAGACGCTTCCTCCCTGTTACCGCACCTTGCCGACCGCTCGGGCCATCTTGCCAATCGGTCCGCAGCGTGTCACGCGAGGGAGTCTAAGGGTTGGGGTTGCGCTCGCGAGGCCGGATGAGAGGGAGGTCGCACGACGAAGTGACCCAGAACGTCTGACCGCCTGCGGCGTCGTCCTTCCCACGTCCGCCCCCTGTCCATTCAGGCTTCGCGAGACCTTCGCGGGACTTTTGCGGATCCGGTACGTCCGGTATGGAAAGCCTGTGCGAGGGGCGACACGGGATGCCCGCGGCGGACGGCGGCGCCCGCCGACGACAGTCCCGCCCCGGCCTACGACAGTCCCGCCCTACGACCGCCGCCCCTCCACCCGCAGATCGGGAAGCAGCGGCACGAGCCGGTCCCACCGCGCGATCTCGCACCCGTTGCTGCGGTCGAAGCGCGCGTCGACGGGGCGCCCGGCCCAGGTCCCGGCGACATGCGCGGTGGCCGACCCGCCGTACTGCATGGTGCAGAAGCCGTCCTGCGGTACGGGAGCGAAGGTGTCCTTGCCCCAGCGGGTGCCGCGATCGAGTACGGCGCAGGCGTCGACGGCGTCCGGGTGGTCGCCGCCCGTCGGATGGCAGGCCAGCTCGTAGGTCCCGTCGGCGCCGCCACCGGCGTCTCGGACGGTGACGGTGAGGTGGTCGCCGGCGCGGTCCGGGGCCTGGAGGGACGCCACGGCGAGGGCGGGCGCGGCCTGAGGGGACGCGGAGGCGGGCGCGACGGAGGTGAGGCCGGCGACGAGGGAGCCGGTGGCGCCGAGGAGCACCCGGCGAAGGCGTGCGGTCCGGGCGGAACGGTTGACCTGCAACATGACCTGACTAACGCCGCACGACCTCGGACGTTGCGCCCCGACGCCACCGTTCCCGACGCCTCCCGAAGCCCGCCGGGAAGAGCTTTGCCCTGCGACCTGTCCGCCTAGTACCGTGGGAGTCGATTGGTGACAGCACGCTCGACTGTGTCATCATCTGCACGCACCACTCGCGCTCGCGCGAGCGGCTGTGCTGGAGGCGTCGCCTAGTCCGGTCTATGGCGCCGCACTGCTAATGCGGTTTGGGCCTTAAAGCCCATCGAGGGTTCAAATCCCTCCGCCTCCGCCACCTGACCAGGGAGTTCGGCTCAAGAGAGCTGGGCTCCCTGAGTCGCGTTCAGGGGCGCTTTCAGCCGCCAGATGGCACGTTGATGGCACCAACCGCTGAAAGCCGATTCTGGCGCGGGATGAACGCCGCGATCCGGCGCGTGGCGTCGGCCGCCATCTCCTCGGCGACCACCGCGTACACGTCCTTCGTGAAGGACACCGACGCGTGCCCGAGCACCTCGCTCACGAACTTGTCGTTGGCGCCGGCGGCGAGCAGCATCGTGGCCGCGCCGTGCCGTAGATCATGGAAGCGGATCGGGGGCACCGGCAGCAGGATGGCGACCTCGACGGCCGCCTCGGTCGTCCGGTACTTCCGTGCGATCCGCTCCGTCGACCAGCCCTCGGCAGCCTTCGCACGGATGTTGCCGTGCCGCTCGATCAGGATGGCGAAGCGGCTCGACAGGTACTCCGGCTTCAGCTCCTTGCCGTCCTCGTAGCAGTAGACCCGCCCCGAGTCCTGATAGACCTCGCCCCAGCGCAGCCGCTCTTCCAGCTTCCGCTTGTGCCACGCCCGGTGGACGCGCACCGTCTCGGGGTCGAGGGGCACCTGCCGCCAACCGGCCTCGGTCTTGGTGTCGTCCAGTTCGTCATCGGCCTGCGCCTGGAGGATGTGCAGCCGGCCTCGGTCAAGGCTCAGGTGCTGCTCCTCGGCACCGACCAACTCGCTGCGCCGCGGGCCGTAGTAGGCATCGAGGTGGAATGCCGGGTACAGCCGCTCCTCGGCGGCGTCGGCGAAGTCGAGGAAGTTGCCGGTCTGCGCGGCCGTCCACACCATGACCTTCGCCGGGACAGTCCCGGTCTTCAGCCACTGCTCGACGCGCTCTTCAGTCCACAGCAGCGGCTTCGCGCGGCCCTGCTTCCGCTTGCCGCCCTTCGACCGCCATACCCCGTCAGCCGGGTTGTCCGGGCGGGCGGATCTTCGACAGCTTCACCGCGTCCGTGAGTGCGCCATGGAGGACGGCGTGCACGCGGCGGATGCGGCTCTCTCCGATCGGCCGGCTGTGCAGGCGGCGCCCGTCGCGGGTCGCCCGCGCGTCCTTCAGGCGGCGCAGGATCTCTGACTTGTCACCCTGCTCCTCGGGCCGGTTGAGCTTTCGCACAGCTGCGTACAGCTCGCGGAAGTGCTCGTCGGTGAGGTCGACGACCTTGATGTGCCCGAGCCCCGGCTTCCCGTAAAGGTCGATGGCCTCGCGCTCGGCGGCAAGGGTGGTCTTAGCCAGGCCCTCGCCGGTCTCGGCCTCCGAGATGCGCCAGGTGTAGCGGCGTTCGAGGTACTCCCCGAACGTCGTCTTCCGCTCGTCGTGCGCCTTCGGGCTGGCGGCCGTGCCGAGCACCTTGGCCAGTTCCTTCTTGCACTCCGTCTCGGTGGAGTACGGGCCAACGCGCGGCTGCCGGCGGGTCCCCTCTGCGGACTTCGGCGCCTCGTACCGGGCGTACCAGCCGCCGTGTCCCTTCTTGCTGAGGTTCGGGCACTTCTTGCCGAGGAGCTTCTTCGTCTCCGGGTCCCGGCATGAGCACGCCTTGTAGGGCTTCACGTTGCGTCGTCTCCCCCTTGGTCTTGGTCAGGCTTGATTGGCTCCATCGGGATGCGGCCTGGCTCGAATGTCTCCGTGGGGACGCGCTCCATCAGCCACTGAAGAACCTGATCGCTGCGCCCTCGCGCCATCCAGCGGACCATGGCGTTCGGGTCCGCCTCCCATGCCGTCGGAACCGGAATGCCGAACGGGTCAGCGGGGTCGCCGAGGTGATCGGGGAGATACGCGTCTCCACGGATCCATGCTCGCGCAGGGCCGGCGTGCGCCGTCACCTCGGGCGTGATGCCGTACATGTCCTGGCTGACCAGATCGCCGGGCACCAGTAGGTCGACGGGCGGCACGCCGAGCGCGTACGCGAGGGCCAGCAGGTCATCGACGTCGACGCGCCGTTCTCCGCGCTCAATGCGTCGGAGACCCAGGACGGGGATTGGTCGGCCGATGCTCTCCAGTCGATCGGACAGCTCTACATAGGTGATGCGCTGCCCTTCCCGGATGCGCTTGATGTTCAGCCTCAGGGTGTCCCCGGCCGGCCCAAGGGAGCTCTTCTGCTTCTCTGCCACACCCGAAGCCTCGCATCAAAATGATGCGTGCACAAGGTGCACTCGATGCGCTTGACGCACATTCATGTCACGGGGCAGGATAGATCCCGTGAAGGATCATTCTGATCGCTCAGGCGATCCGCCTTGCACCATCCGGGTATCAGTTCCGAACCCCGACGAGTTCCCGACGATCTCCGTGCCGGTCGCGGCGCGCATCGCGGGCGTGGCCCGACGCACGGGGTACGCCGCAGCGCAGCGGGGCGAGTGGCCCGTCGTTCGTACGGGCCGCGCCGTGCGTGTCCGTACGCGTCAGTTCCTCGCTCAGTGCGGCTTCCTTGAGGAGTCGGCGTGAGTGCCGCGTGGACGCGCGAGGCGGTCGAGGCTCTCGGTCCGACCACGGACGTTCCGACGGTGGCGGCGATCTTCGGCGTCAGCAAGGACACCGTGTACGCGCAGATCCGGCGCGGCGAGTGGACCGCGACCCGCGTGCTCACCCTCGGCCGGAAGATCAAGATTCCGACGCGGGACCTGATCGCACTCCTGTACGCCTCGGAGCCTGCTCCGCAGGTCAACCCGGCCGTGCCATCGCAGTGCCATCACGTCGAATCACCGCAGGTCACAGCCCGTACACCGCATACCTCATGCGGTTGTACCCCTGCCGCATCGGCGGTCGTCCATCCCCTGCGGGGCGCATGAGGCGGCCCCTTGGTAGGGCGCCGGAGGTACCAGCTCCAGCGACGACCACCAAGGGGCCCGACGCCCCAGCCACCAGATGACGAAGCCCCGGGGTCAATCGCCTGGCAGCGACCCGGGGCCCGTCTCCGAAGATGAAAGGAGCTACCGCCATGGTAGCCACGACTTCCGACAGCGAGCAGCTCACCGTGCTGCACGACCGCCTGGCCGGGATCGGGCGGGGCTGCCTCGCACCCCTGACCGCGCACATGCGCGACGCTCGACGGCGCTTCGCGGCCGAGGTCGTCGGCGCCGGCCGACGGGCGGTCGACGAGGCTCTCGGCGCTCGTCAGGGTCAGCTCGCCCAGCTCGCCGACGACCTGAAGCGGCGGGGGGTCGCGGACGAAGCGCCCATGACGCCGCTCGGCATCCAGCTCATCGCGAGGTTCGAATGACCTCCCGGGCCGCCACCGGGCGTCCCCGCCTGGTCCACGGGTCTAAGCAGGGCCCCGCCGTGCACCTTCGTTACCGACTCCGGCTCAGGGTCGAGGAGCGCGGGTGGCTCGCACCGCGGTCCGCTGACGACCCGCGCGGCCTCATCGACCAGTACGCGCCCGGGACCGTCGTCGAGATCGACCTCGGCATGGGTAGCGCGCTGCGGGACTTCGACGCCGTGCAGATCGCCGAGGCGGTCGCCGAGTGCGGAGCCGTGTACCTGATCAGCTCGGCTGCCTGCGGGCGGCCGCCGCACGTCGAGGGCGGAGCCGCGTACAACGCGGACGGCGTACTGCACCTCCTGCGCAAGGCCATTGACCACGTCGTGGCCCACAGAAGCACCCCCGCGTGCTGAACCCCCATTACTTCCGCAGCTCCCGCCACCGTGCGGGAGTCACGGCAGACCCCCCGGAGTGCGACGAGTGAACGACGAGCAGCAGCCGCTCACCGCAGACCCCCAGGTCGTGCGGGACTGGCTGACGCACCTGTACGGCGGATGCCCCGGGTTCATCAGCATCTGCTCGGACAAGGACGGCTGGGCAGGCCAGCGGTTCGTGACAGACGACGCCGGCATTGAGGCTGCCGCGCAGCAGGCCCTGAAGCAGGACCGCCGGGGGGCGAAGGGCGTGTACGCGCAGAGCACCACGCTGCTCGAACGGCCCGCTGAGGGGCGGGGCGGCGAGGAGCTGGCCTACGGTCTGACGCACCTGTGGGCAGACGGCGACTACGGCACCATCGGCCACAAGCCCGGCCCCGACGACTTGCCGGCCCCGCCGGACGCAGACGGGGTGGCCAAGGTCGTCGCCGAATCCGGTCTGCCTGCACCCTCGGGTTGGGCGCACACCGGGGGTGGCTACAACCCGATCTGGATGCTTGCCGAGAACCACCTCATTCAGGGCGCCGAGGACCGCGACCGGGTGAAGGGGATCACCACGGGCCTTCAGGCGATCCTCGCAGCTGAGGCATACCGGCACGGCTGGTCGTGGGACGTCGAGGTCGGCAACCTCGACCGGCTCATGAAGATCCCCGGGACAGTCAACCGCAAGGCGGGTCTGGAACGTCTCGCGACGATCGGGCCCGGCACCGGCGAGGTGTTCGACCTGGCCGACCTCGGCGCGGTCGTCACCGAGCTCGCCCCCGCCGCGCGTGACTTGCTGCAGCAGGCGGCCCGCGAGAAGCAGGAGCGCAAGGCGCAGCGGACGGGCGCTCCGACCGCGCCCCCTCGGCGCGAGCACCCCGCCGGTCTCCACAGCGGCGACGGTCCGCTCGACGTCCTCGCCGACGAGCTGGAGTTCAGCGACATCCTCGAACCCGAGGGCTGGACATACGTAGGCCAGTCCGCAGGGTGGCAGCAGTGGCTCCGGCCCACCGCGAGCGGCGACGCCCCCAGCAGCGCCTACAGCCTGAAGTGCAACGACCATGTGGCGGTGAACTGGTCGGAGCGCTCCGACCTCCCAGTCGGCGCGCTGCCGCGTGGACAGAAGCTCACTGTGGGCACGCTGTACGCGCACCTCCACTACGCGGGCAACACCTCGGAGGCCGCGCGGGACATCATGCGCGCGGCAGCTGGTCGGGAGACTCGCGGACCCGCTGCGCACCTGCCGCACGCCGTCCTCTCCGAGGTGAAGCGGCGGTGCCTGAACGACAGCGGACGCGACGACGCCGAGAGCATGCACGCGCTCATCGCCGACGACCCGTGGGACGGACCGCAGGACGAACCCCCGGAGGACACAGGCGAGGCGAGCGAGGAACCGGCCGCCCCCGCGGACCGGCTGCCTGACACGTTCTGGAACGCCACCCCCACCCTGGCCCAGATCCGGCAGATGGCCCACGCGCGACGGGCGTCCCCGGACGCCGTACTGCACGCAGTCCTCGCCCGCACCGCAGCCATGGCCGACCCCACCGTCCGCGTCGACAGCGGCATCCACCAGCCCGCAACCCTCGGCTGGTACTGCGGACTGTTCGGACCGTCCGGAGCAGGCAAGGGGCAGGCGGAGAACACGGCTGAGGAGCTCACGCCGTTCCCGAACATCAACCTCGCCTACATCGATATCTCCACCGGGCAGGGCATCATCGCCGCCTACCTCGACCTCGACATCGACCCCGAGGACGGGGACGGGAAGAAGAAGGTTCTCGTGCAGACGAGAACCCGCGGCTACGCCCTCGCCACCGAAGGCAGCGTGCTCGACGCCATGGCGCAGATGTCCGCGGCCGCCACCCTCAACGGCGTCCTGTGCAAGGCGTGGATGAGCGAACGGCAGGGCACCTCGAACGCCGAGGTCGAGCGGCGGCGTGTCCTGCCCAAGGGCGCGTACACGCTGTCGATGTCGCTCGGCGTGCAGGAGGAACCCGCGGCGAGGCTGCTGGAGATGGGCTCCATCGGCCTCCCCCAGCGCCTTGCGTGGGCGCACGCCACCCTCGGCCCCGACACCCCGCAGCGTCGGCCGGCCACCACGGGGCATGTCTCCGTCACCACTCGGGACGGTGCGGAGACCCCCGTCACCACGTGGGTGGCCTACCTCCGGAACCTCACGATCGAAGTGCCCGAGCACGTCACGGAGGAACTCGACGAACTCGCCCTGGCGATCTCCTTCGGTCGCGGCGCCGAGGCCCCTCTCGATACGCACGAGCCGCTGTGGCGACTGAAGTGCGCGGCGCTGCTCGCGCTCCTGCACGGGCGCACCACGGTCACGGCCGTCGAGTGGGACTTGGCCACCGTGGCGTGGCAGACCTCGCGGAATGTCCGCGACTGTGTCCAGGAGGCCGCGAAGCGGCGCACGCAGGCCGAGCTGGACGCGCGGCGGGCGGAGGCTGTCCTGACGGCCGTGGAGTCCCAGTCGGCGGTGTACGAGGTCATGAACGGCGTGCACCCGTCCGTCGAGAACGTCGCCAAGCGGGCGCACCGCTACCTCACTCGCCACGGCGGCGAGATCCCGATGCGCGACGTCAACCGGAACTGCATCAAGAAGCCCGACCGCGACAAGTACCGGGCGTCCGGAGCCACGGAATCGCTGTGGTCAGCGGCACTCCAGTACGGCAGCGAGCAAGGCTGGCTGGTTCAGCTGGCCGGCGGCCTGCTGGTTGCTGGCTCGGTCGCTCTGGAGCAGCCGTGATTACCGGGCGTGCTGTCGGACCGTCGGACCTGTCGGACCCAAAGGTCCGACAGTCCCTCTCCCTAATAACGGACGTAACTAGACAAAACGTTTCAGATGAGAGTCGCGTTACACGCGAAGCCCCAGGTCGCCCCGAGACCCCCTGTCGGACCTTCCGGGTCCGACAGCCGAGGGTCCGACAGCACACAGCGTCACCAGGTCGACCGGAGAGACGAGCGGAGGTCGCCGTGCCGCACACCCCACCGTCCGACATCACGAGCGAGGGCCACGACGACCCGGACTCCTACCGGCGCGCCGCCGAGGCCCTCGTAGAGGAACTCGGCTGGGACCGGGCCACCTTCGTCGCCACCGCGGTGCGCGGCTTCGTCTACGGCCGGCCGGGCGCCAGCCCGTACCGCGACAAGGCGGAGGCCATCTACGAGCGCCTCGGCTGGGAGCAGGCCGCTCTGCTCGCGGCCTGGTTCCGAGACGCGCGAAGCAGGCCCGGACACACGTCAACACCCCATCGCGCCAAGGAGACAGCGTGAACGTCGATGACGTCGTACGCGAGCGGATAGAGGCCGCCCGGCGGAAGGCCGAGAACGACAAGCGGCGCCGCGCCGAACTCGCCGAGGCCCGACGGCACGGCCTCGCCCGACGGCACGCGCAGAAGCTGCGTAACACCGGCACCGACGACGAGCATCCGCTCGGCGGCTGCTTCTGCCCGACCTGCCGCACCCGCGCCCTGCTCGCCGCACCCACCCTGTACGGATTCCTCGGCCGGCAGCCGAGCGAACCAGCCGCCCTCGCCCAGGTCTTCGCCTGGTGCGCCTGGTGCGCCCGCTGGCACCGCCACGGCGACCAGACCAGCAAGCCCGGCGACATCCTTCACCGGTACCCGCACTGCGGCAGCAGCCGCAGCCCGTACGCCGCGGCCGGCTACGTGATCGCGGTGACCCGCATCCCGCTGGCCGAGGTGTACGGCCGGATGAAGCGGTCGTCGCGCGCGCAGCTGGACGCCATCGGCATCGGTGAGACGACACCGGCGATCGAGCGGCTTCGGGCGCAGGTGCTGCCCGTGCTGCGCGCCGAGCATCACGGCGGGTGGGTCGCGTGATCCCGCTGCTGTGCCGTCAGAAGGGTGGCGGGGCGCAGCTCGGCGCTCGATACCCGGGCGACGTGGGTCCGTTCGGTCCGTACGACGACGGCGGTCAGGGCGATGAGGAGCGTGAGCAGGACGACGAAGGGGCGGTGTGGTGAAGGAGCCTGTTTCACCTTCTTCGTGGGCGTGGAGTCCTGGCCGTGCTGGTCCGTATCCGCACCTGCGTCTGGACCTTGTGACGAAGGCGGATGAGGGGTTGGCGGTGGCCGAGCTGGTGCTTGGCCGGGGGCTGAGTTTTCGGCAGGCGGCGGCGCAGCTCGGGATGAGTACGACGACGGCGTGGCGGCGGTGCCGGTGGCTTCAGGACTGGATGCTGCCGGGTTTGTGGGGGGTGAAGGCGCGGCGGCTTCCGCCGATGCGTGGGACGCGGGCGTGTCCTCGGGGGCGGCCGTACATCGAGGAGCTCGACGGCCCGGGTGGTCCGTTGTACTGGAAGGGGTCTGACGGTGGGTAATCCAACTTCTCCGCGCGACAAGGCGGCTGCGGTCTTGCAGTTGGCGGCGGGTCAGTCGCAGGCGGCTGCGGCGGTGGCGGCCGGTGTGTCGTCCGGGACGGTTGCCCGGTGGCGGCGGGATCCGGTGTTCGTCGGTGAGGTGGAGCGGACGCGTGCCGTGTGGGGGCGGCGGCCGCACGACGCGGAGGCGCTCGTGGCGCATCTGGAGTCGGTGGAGCGGGCGTTGGCGCCAGCGGGTCCTGTGGCGGTTGAGGGTGGCCGCTTCAAGGTCACGGTGAGTGTTCCGCCTGGCGCCTCGGCGCGGAGGGTGGAGCAGTTGACGGCGCGTGCGATTGCTCGGGGTCTGCGGGCGGTGCGGCAGCAGGGTGGCTTGTGATGGGGCGGGTGCGGAAGGTGTTCGCGGCTGTGGCCGGGGCGCGGCCCGAGGTGATGGATACGGCGGGGCTCGGGTGTCTGGTGACGTCGGCTGCGTTGTGGTCGCCGATCGCCGGGTTCGCGGCGGCTGGGGTTGGGCTGTTGCTGCTGTCGTGGTGGCTGGATCAGGGGCAGCGGGATTGAGCGCGCAGCATCACGTTGCGGGGGCGCGGCCGGTGGAGTTGGGGGTGCCGGAGTTCGTGGTGTCGGCGGGGGAGCCGGTGCGGTGCCGTGAGTCGCCGGAGAGCTACTTCGCGGATGGCGTGCGGGGTGCTGGGGCTCGGGCGTTGTGCGAGGGCTGCTCGTATCTGGAGGTGTGTCGGGCCTACGCGGTAGAGAGGCCGGCGCTGTGGGGGGTGTGGGGCGGGACGACGCGGATGGAGCGGGCGTCGTTGCGGCGTAGGGCGGTCTCGTAGCCGAGGGGTTGCGGGGTGGCTGGCGGGACTTCCGGGCGGACGTGTGTCCACCTGGTTACCAGTAGAGACGATCAAGGAGTAACAGTCATGGTGACGATCACCGAGGAGCAGGTGCGGCAGGCCGAGGAGAAGGCCAAGGTCGCGGAGGACGAGCGCGTCCAGGCGGCGAGGGCGCTGGAGTTGAGTCCGTACAGCGATCTCGCGTCGGCTGAGCACGCTGAGGCGTCGAGGCTGGCAGCTCAGCTCGGCGCGAATGCGCGGGAGGTGCGGCAGGCGTTCGAGGAGCAGGTCGCGGAGGAGCAGCGGCGTGCGTCGCGCCCGGAGTTGGAGAAGGCGGCGAAGGCTCAGATCGAGGCGGCCGGCGTGGAGGTGGCCGAGCGGGAGCGGGTGGTGGTCGAGGCGCTGGCGCGGGTGCAGACGGCTCTCGCTGGTCTGCTGGACGCGGGTGCGGAGCACAACGCTGCGGTGCGGTCTCACGCGGATGTTCTGGCCGGGGCGGGTCTCGATACCCGCGGGGGTGAGTCGGGTGGGGCGTGCACTGTGCTGAACCGGTACGTGCTGAAGGTGCGGGGCCGGCGGTACGAGGAGGTGGACGGCGCGGAGCTGGCTGGGTGGGTGCTGCATCGGGTGGTCGAGGCGCGACTGTCGAGGTACGCCGGCATGGCCATGTTGCTCCAGTGGGTGGCGCGGGCGGCGGAGCAGGACGCGGCGGCGGTGGTGGCGCGGGTGCCGGCGCCGGAGGCTGTGGAGCTGCCGAAGCGGCTGCTGGTGGTCAATGCGTTGCAGGCACTGCGCGGTTCGAAGTGACGACGGTCGGAACTGAGCAAGGAGGAACGTCATGGTGATGATCACGGCTGAGGAGTTGGAGGCCGCGGAGGCTGCGGCCGTGGAGGCTGCGGCGGTGCTGAAGGGGGCGGCGCGGAGGTATGCCGGGAGTCCGGGCAGCTCGGACGCGTACGACAGGCATCAGGAGGCGATTGGCCGGGCGGACCATGCTGGGGTCCGGGCGCAGGTGCTGCGCGAGGAGTTCGCCCAGCAGCAGGCCGTGCGGGAGGCGCGTGCGGCCGCGGGGGAGGTCGCGGCGCAGCAACTGGCTGGGAAGGTCGAGGAGCTCGGCGCGTCGCGCGAGAGGGCGGTCACGGCGGTTGTGGAGGCCGCCGGCGCGATGGCGCGGGCGCTGGCCGCGCTGGAGGCCCATGACGCCCTCGTGCGGGCGGTGGGGGCGGAGTTGGAGCGGCAGCAGCTGCGGAGCGTGGACGGGGAGGCGACGGGCGCGAACCTCGACGGGTCGGCGTGGGTCGCGGGGGTGAAGTGGCCGCTCGTCGACGCCGGTGGGGTGCTGGTGTCCTGCCTCGCCGAGGAGGTGGGGCGGGTGTATCCGCGGCATCCGCTGGTGCGGTCTGTGGTGCGCCCGTATGGGGGTCTGTCGGCGGGGGAGGGCCGGGACGTGGTGCTCGGTTTGGTCCGTGCGGAGACGGGTCGCTGAGCGGTTGAGTGCGCGGCGGCGTCCGGTCTTCCTGTGGGGGAGGTCGGGCGCCGTTCTTTTTGTAGGAAATCTCCAGTCGTTGCGGCTGTATTTGCGTGAGGAGTTGCATTCAGCCGTACGATCTTTATGGGAGGTGGACAGTAATGGACGGTGTTGGTCGTGAGGATCTGCCGCCGCGGGTTCGGGCGGCGGTGCTGCTGGCGATGGGCCGGCCGACGGAGGAGATCGGGCCGGAGATCGGTGTCAGTGGGAGGACAGTGCGCCGGTGGCGGGCTGAGCGGGAGTTCCGGTCAGACGTGCGGCGTGTGCGTCTGCGGCTGCTGGACGGCGCCGTAAGCGGTCTTGCGGACAGGAACATCCGGTGAGCCGCCGGAAGGCGTGTAGGACGCGTGGGGAGTAACCCGCCGCATGACGAAGGCCCCGCCCGGAACCCTCCGGAGCGGGGCCGTACTACGTCCGCCTCAGCTACTGATCCGCGCGCGGATCATCCGCTATCTCCAGGCCATCGATCAACGCGTCCATGAAAGCCCGATTCCCCGAAGCCGGATCCACTTCATCCACCAAGCCGAGGCACACCTCCGGTGTCCGCGGGTCGTTGTGCCACTCGCCGGGCGAGTAGTTCCAGTCCTCCCACCCTGGCGCGGCTTCAGCGACGGCGACGCTGCACAGGCGTGCTGTCTCGGCCTGGCTGAGCGAGGGTGTCGCCGGGGGCGGCGTGGTGGTGGCGGTGACGGTGACTGTCTGCTTCTCCGGCTCCCCGCCGGACGAGCAGCCGGCCAGCGCGAGGCTGACGGCGGCGAGCAGGATGGTGGTGCGGCGCATGGCGTTCCCACCGCAGGCGCGCCGTCGGATCGGAGCCCTCACTTCGCCAGCTCCCACGTCTCGCACCCGTTCGTCTCGAAGATCTCACCCTTGCTCAACGTCACCCGGCCCGGGCCCTGAAGGATGTCGTTCGCGATGATCGACCCGAACTCGCCCGAGTCGTCCTTGTTCCGCGACCAGTAACACATGCTGCTCGTCGGGCCCGACGTCTTGTACGACCCGGCCTTCACATCCTCGCCAACCAGGTACGTGCCCTGGTCGATCGACGTGAGCGGGCCCGTCGGCTCCTCCTCGGTCTCCTCGATTGCCGGGATCGAGACGTCAGGCTCGATGCCCGCCTCGACGTCCGACTCGGCCGAGTCCAGGATCACCATGGCCTTGTCGATGACCTCCTGATCGGTCATCTCGGCGGTGTGGGTGACCGTGACCGTCGGCGCCGGTTTGGCTTCATCGCTGCTGTTGTTGCTGCTTGCTACGGCCGCCCCTGCGGCGACGATCGCGACGACCACTGCGGCGGCCGCGCCGATGATGACGGCGTTGGTGCGGGACGCCTTCGGCGCCGGCGGCAATGGGGGCGGCGGGAAGTCGGGCATGGGTGGTGGCGTGGCGTCAGTCATGGGTCCCCCCAGGGTGGTTGGTGCGTGGTCGGCATCATCCGGCCGTGTGCGCCCCGCGTGGAGGGGATGTGTCCGTGTTGTGACCTTGAGTAGGCGATGGCCCGAATGCTCTCTCCGTCAAGGTCCGGGCTGATGCGGGGCTTTCGAAGTATGTAGGCCCCGGAGGAGAGACGCGTACCAGTCGAGGCCCGAACCCGCCCGCCCTCTCGTGTTGCCTGGGGTGCCGAGAGGACGGGCGGGCGTTTGTGCGGCGGCCGCCCTCGACGGGGGCAGGGACGACCGCCGTACGTCCCGCTGCCGGTGCGGTCGGCGTCGCTGCCGGCAGCGGGAGGCTACATGCGGGTGCCGACCGCGATCCGGTCGTTGACCGCGAGTACCGGCATCGCCCGCATCAGGATGAGCAGCCGTCGTTCGTCGAGCTCTTCCACTGCGGACAGGGTGTGCAGGCCGATGCCGACCATGCCCAGGACCAGGCCCAGGAACGCGCGCTGTGCGTCGTCCAGGCCGAGCCCGTACAGGCGCCCCATCAATCCTTCCCAGCGGCACACAGGGCCGTCTGCGCCCTCCACGACAAGCAAGCGGTGCACGCTGTCCCGGGCGAGGATCGTCTCCTCCTCCACCAGGGCCTGCGCCGCCGCACGACCCCGGCCGGTGGCTGACGCGATCAGCAGTTCGCCGAGCGTCCGACTGCCGGCCTCATCTGTCTCTGGCGCGGCCACAGTTATCGTCATGATGCCTCCGCAGGGAGTCGGTACCCGCCCGGTCCGATCGCGGCGGCGAGTACGGCAGGGTCGGTGAGTAGCCCGGATCCGTCTGGGCGCGTGATCCACATGCGGCCCTCGATGTGCCAGCCAGTCGGCGGGCAGTGCAGGCACCAGCCCGCCGGCTGCACCCGCAGCTGCCGTACGTCGGCCAGTTCCTCGGCCGCGTCCAGCGGCACCAGCCACCACAGCTTGTCGGCCTCGGGGTCGGCGAGCACGGGCCCCCGCTGATGTGTCGGGATGCGGACGACCGCCGGATACCGGGTCGCGAGCCGCGCCTCGGCAGCCAGCCAGTGAGCGCCGGTCGCGATCGGGGCGAGTCCCTCCGTGTCCCACGCCGTTCGGACGAGGTCCGGGTGCGCGGTGCAGTCGGCGAGCCATGCGTCCCCGGCCTCGTACCGCCGGGCGAAGTTCGGTAGGGCCATGGCCAGGACGGTAGGGAGGGCCGTTGCGGCAACGCGTGCCGATTGCGCGCGATTGCGAACCCGCTCTGGGAGTTGAGGCGGATTGCCTACGTGAGGTCGAGAGCAGCCCGGGCTCGGGCGATGAGCCGGTGGGCCTGTGCTCCCTCAACGGCGCTCTCGGCGAGGCGATCCCACACCCGCCCGTACAGGGCGACGTCGTCGTCGGATTCGAGGGTGAACTCGGTGTTGATGGTCTCCACGATCACGCGTTTCCCATCGAAGATCCAGAACCCGTGTTTGGGGGTGAGTGTCAGCTGGACGCTGAACGGGATGATGCCGAGCGAGACGGAACTCATACCGATCAGGCCGACCAGTCGGTCCAGTTGCCCGGCCATCGCCTCAGCCGGACACACCAGGGCGTGAAGCGCGCCCTCCCAGATGAGGACGTTGAAGGACTTGCCCGGCTGGTACAGCACCTCCTGGCGCTGCATGCGGGCGTTCACGGCCGCCTCTGTATCGCGAGGGGACTGCATGAGCTCGGCGTTGTGGATCAGCAGATGGCGGGCGTACTCGGGGGTCTGGAACAGTCCCGGGATGACGGTGGCCTCGTAGCCGCGGACGGTGGCGGTCTGCCGGTACTCGACGACGTACCGGTCCTGCACGGCGCGGTGGCCCTTCGCCAACTGGCGGCGCCAGGAGCGCTGCTGGGACTCCATCCCGCGCAACCGGCTCTGAAGGTCGGCGGCCTCGGCCGGGGAGCCGGCCGCCTGCGCCCATGCGTCGAGGTCGGCGGCCGTGGCGGTCTGCTTGCCGGTCTCCAGCCGGGAGACCTTCGAGCGCTGCCAGCCGAGGCGCTCGGCCATGTCCTTGCCGTTGAGGCCGGCCTCGGTGCGCAGCTCGCGCAGCCGCGCACCGAGGGCGACCCTGGCGCTCTGGAAGTCCGTGCTCACACGGACGAACGTACCTGCGTCCAGACCTCAGCAGTAGGGACAGCTACCTGCCATGCGGCGTCCCGGGCGTGGCAGGCGGCGAGCACCTCGGCCGGGTCGTCGACCAGCTCGACACCGACGGTGGTGTCGGTGTCGTCGATGTGCATGCGGACCAGCGTGCGCGAGTCGAACAGCCACAGGTCGTAGTCCGGCAGGTTCAGCCGTACCGCCTCGGCGCGGGCGAGTACGCGGATGTCCTCGCCCGCGGCGACGTTCCCGGCCGCGGTCGCCATGAGGAACCGCTGCCCGTCCGTGGGCGGCTCGTCGACGATGCGGACGCGGGAGAACCGTGCGCCTCGCCCGGCCTTCGCACGCACGTTGACGTTCCACGGATGGTCCGGCTCCGGCTCCGGGAGCACGCCGCGCATGAACGCCTGGAAGCGCGCTCCCTGCCGGTCGGAGGCGTACCCGCGGCGGGTCTCCAGCCGGAACGCAGTGTGCTCGAACTCCGTGAACAGGTGGGTGATCTCCTCGAAGGGGATCAGCGGCACGGTTACTCCTTGGGGGCGAAGCGGGTGAGCAGCTCGCGGGGGATCACGACGAACGTCTCATGCTCGCCGACGTCGCGCAGTTGGGCGAGGTGCTCGGGGTCGGTGAGCTGGTCGCCCTGGACGACGATGTCTCCGGTCTCCTCGACCTCGTACAGCGTCGGGCAGTTGCCGTGCTCTGATGTGGTGCCGATGAACCTGAGCGTCATGTCGCCCTCCATCTGTGCAGGTTGGACCCTCAGCATGCTGTGGCGTCGTCCGGTCCGCTGGGGGATTGCAGGAGATTGCGTCCGGCGGGGGCGATTCGGTGGTGTGCGCGCAATCACGCGTACCCCTAACCGCATAAGAGATGCGGTTGGCTGCGTCTGACCTGCAGCTTTCGGACGCGATGGCACTCGTTTGGCACACGTCTCGCCGGCATGGAAAAGCCCCACCGTCAGGGGACGGCGGGGCTCCCGAAGGTCAGCTTCGGTCCAGGGTGACGCACTGGCACGGCTTCCACTTCGCTGGCACGTCGCTGGACTGGAACTTGAGGATCGGCATGTTCCGGTAGCCCTGCTGGAACAGCGGGCACTTCGTCGTCGCGTGGAAGGCGTCGCTGGTCTCTGTGGTGATGACCTCAGACAGCGGATCGAACTTCCGGGTGCCAGGGCGCATGTACTGACCGAACTGCATCCGCAGTCCGTTCTCGACCCAGAGGCTCCTGGCCGTGCGGCTCGTGTTCACCCCGCACGCTTCGGCGAACTCGTGGACGTCGAAGTTTGGGTCAGCGTGGCCCAGCACCTGGGCGGCGACCCACATGACGTTGGTGCGGACGGATTCGATCTCGTCCCCGGCGAGCTGCTCCTTGCTGCGCCTGGCAGGGGAGTCGTCGTCGCGGCGGTGTCCCGCGCGGTCGGTGCGCCAGGGGGCATCGGACCAGTCGTGCTGCGCGATCTCGGCGGCGAATTCTTGGGCAAGGCGGCTCAAGGCCATGTTGTCCTCCGATAGGACGTGCGTGACGCCGCCCCCCGACGGGGCGGCCGGTTCGATACTACATGGGCGACTGTGCGAGTAAACTTCCCGATTGATCGGTGAATGCCTGCTTCGTGAGTGTGGCGCCACGCGCGGTGCGCACGCGGCCCGGGATCGAGGACGTCGACGAGACGTACGTCGAGCAATCCGAGCTGATCGAGTGGCGGGGCGGCGGGCCGAAGGCGTGGGGCACGGAACCTGACGAAGCCTTCCACCCGCCATCATTCGTCCGGAACGAGCTCGTCGGGCTCCAGCGAGAAGAAGACCACGCGGGCATCCTGAGGAGCCCCACAGTCTCTGGCCGCCCTCTTGAAGAGGTGGTTGTAGAGCTCCTGACGACTGGCGCCAGGTAGCGGGCCGCAGTCACCATCGGCTGTTTCTACATGCCAGACCCGGCCTTCACGCCACGCGATGGTGATGACCCAGTGCCAGCGCTTCCGCTCGAACATCCGCTGCGTCATGGTCCGGCCTCCGGTCTGGCGCCGTCAGCTGGCCTTCGCTGCGACATGGGACCAGCAGGGCACGTCATGATCCGGCGGAGTTCGTCAACGAGCTCGTCACTCGGCTCCGGGGCTTCCTTCACCAGGGCGTGGATGGACGCCACGATGTCGGGGCCGAGCAGCGCGTGGCGCTCTTCGCGGGTCACGGAACAGCCCGCCCGTTGTAGTCGGCCATCCATGCCTTGACGACCGCCAGGTCGTAGCGACGGCCGCGGAACGCTGTGGGCTCGACCGGGCAACCAGCCTTGACCCACTTGTTGACGGTCCAGTTGGAGACTCCGTAGTACGCCATGAGCTGACGGGTGCTGAGAAGAGGCGAGAGCCCGGCTGGAAGGCGGACTTCGCGGGGAGCAGCGTCCATGGGGCATACCTGCCACTACAGGGCCGCTGCCGCTCCACCTGATCGCGGGGTTTTGCGGAGGGCGCCATCACTGGGATGGCTGTCTATAGGCTGCGCGCCATGAGCGCGATCGACTGGGGTGACGTACCCACCTGGGCAGCCGGCGCCTTCGCCGCCGCCGCGGCGTACTACACACGGGGCATGCTGCGGAGCCAGCGCCAGCAGATCGACGAGCAGCGCCAGTTCATCGCCGAGCAGTCCGCGAACCTGGAGATGGAGCGGGCCGAGCTACGGGCCGCCGCCGAGGAGCGGAAGGTGGCGCAGGCCCGTCGGGTGCAGATGGCGTTCTCTGCCGTGGGCAGCAGCGGCACCGATGAATACGGCGACGAAATGGGATACGACCGATGGTCCGTGACAGTCACGAACAACAGTGACGCTCCCATCCGGGACGTCTTGGTGCGCTTCGGGAACGCGTACAACGCCGCTTCGGCCGTTGAGAACGAGGCTGCTCACCTTCCCGACAGAGGGCGGCGGACGGTCCCCGTGCACCTTGTCGGAGCCGCGCGCAGCGTCACGTTCGAGTCGGGCCGCTGGCAGGAGGTGACCGTGGACAACAACAGGCCGAGCCTGTTCTTCTCGGACGACGACGGCGTCCGCTGGAGCCTCGACGAGCACGGCAACCTCGAAGAGGTGCCCCGCGGCGACTGATAGGCGAGGCACCCTCGACTAGGCAGGGTTCACGGCCGCCATTGCTGCCCTAGCCTGGCGGGATGAGTGCTCCGTATCAGCAGGCGTGGACCCACCGAGACACCACGGTGGACGGTAAGACGAGCCCGGCGGATGGACTCGTGCATGCGATCTCAGAGTCACACCAGCGACGCCGAAAGGCCCTGTGCGGTGTGGAGGTCTACATCATCCACCACGAGGAGTGGCCGCCTCGTGTGTTGCCGCCCTGTGGCACGTGCTCCGAGCGCGCAACTGCGGGCTGGTAGACGCACAACGGCCGTTCCTCGTGTGCCCCTTGGGGGGGCACGGGGTTGTCAGTGCCCGGTCGTAGACTCCGAACGGTCCTACTGTGCCGAGAGGGAGAGGAGGTGAACATCCTCATGGCCAAGGGATCTGGCAACGGCCGGGGCAACTCCGGGGGTAAAGCCCGGAGCGCCGTAACCGGCCGGTACGTGACGAAGGGCTACGCGAAAGCTCACCCGCGTACCACGGTGATCGAGACTCCGAAGAGGCGTTCCGGGAAGAAGTGACCTCTTGAGTCCCAGGGAGGGGTGTCGCGTATGCGGCGCCCCTCCGCTCCTTTTCACCTTAGCGAGTGTGTCCAGACGCTCTGCGAGGGGGGCCAGGGCGTGTCGCACAGCGTCGGGGAGGGAGGCGGAGGAGGGGAGGCTGAACCCCCGTTACCGGGCCTTCCGAGGGGGTGCCTTCCTGTCCTCCCTTGCCTCCCTAACCTGTCGTTTCCGCAGGTCATGTACAGGGAGGCGGGGCGGGGAGGCGGGTAGGGAGAACTCCCTCAGATTTCGTCGCCTCCCTCGTCGTCGATCTCTGCGGCCTCTTCGGCGAGGCGCTCCATGAGGGCGTCCTGGACGCGCACACGGGCCACGAACATGCGGCCGCCGTCGGTCTTGTACTGCTCGGCGCCGTAAGGCTCCAGGGCGCGCTTGAGGTCAGTTGGCCCCCACTTGCCGTAGGCGTCGGGGTTCCGCGCCGCGAGCCGGTGCAGCACCTCCTGAGCGAGCACGCGGGTTTCCTCGCCGAGGACAGCGAGGACGTCGGTGAGCGGGTCGGCCGGCTCGAACGTGGGCACCTCCCACACGCCGTCGTCGTTCATGTACGCCTTCATCGCGCGCTCGACGACCGGCGTCACCTCGTCGATGCCCTTCTCGGCATCACGGGCGACGTAGTGGCAGCGGATCACCTCGAACGGCTTCCTGCTGAAGCCCGTGGTCACGGCCGTGCCAACGTCCTCGCCGGGAATCAGGGTCGTCGCGGTGATGCCGGCCTTGTGCTTGCCCGTACCGAGCAGCCCGTCATTCGCGATGTAGTCGCCTACGGCGAAGGCCACGTTGACGCTGGTGTTGCGGGTGAGCTCTTTCGGGATGCTGTCAGCGTTCGGGGACGGCGTCACGAAGATGAGAGTGATGCCGCACTTGCGAGCCTTCTTGATGACCTTCTCGGCGAGCTCGGCGGCCTCCTTGCCGTACCGCTTGTGCAGGAACAACTCCTGGCACTCGTCGAAGACGACCACCTTGGGCCGCATCCGCGGGTCCCTCAGGGCCAGTTCGCGCGTGAGCTTCGTCGTCTCGCCGCCCAGGGACTCCAGCAGCTTGCCGCGTTCACTGACCTGGTCCCGCAGCCGGCGTAGCGCGTTGACGGCGGCCTCGAGGTGCTCGTCGTCGTCGCCCTTGACCAGCGTCCGCAGGCGCGGCTTCAGCGGGTCGTAGTCGACGTTGTACGCCATGCAATACACCTCGGCCTCGACGATCGGGTCGAGGATCGCACCGAGCAGCAGCGAGATGATCAGCGACGACTTCCCGGACCCCATGATGCCGCCGACCAGGTAGTTCGCGGCCATCAGCTTGCCGATGATGGGCTCGCCACGCTGAGACACGGCGACGGGCACGCCCTTGAAGTAGTCCGTGGTGCCCTCGTGCAGCAGCGGCCAATCAGGGATGGCTCCGGACAGCGAGCCCTGGTCGGCGACCCACAGGTCGAGGACGCCGGCCTGCTTCGCCTCGGTCGGCCACACCTCGATCGGCTTGCGCGCCAGGTTGTGCGCCAGCACCGTCTTTTTCGCGGCGACCATCTCGACGGGTACGCCATCAGGCAGCTGCAGCTGCGCGTGATACCCATTCCCGGACCTGGTGGACGGCTGCACCCAGCGAGCCTTCCAACCCTCCTTGAGAGCCTTGTTGAGAGGCGCGATGCCCAGGTTGGCCAGGGCCCGCATGATGGCGTTCTCGTCGGGCACGACGTCTCGTTCGTCACCGTCGACGGGGAGCGCCCAGGTGGGGGCGGTGCGCTGAGCGCGCCCGACCGCCCACACACCGGCCAGGGCGAGCAGCGGCATCGAGAACAGCAGCGGCTCCCAGATGACGCCTGCGAGGAACGCCACCCAGCCGACGAACTCGATCACAGCGTTCGTCGGGGCGAGGACGTCGTGCACGTCGTGGTTGTAGACGGCGAGCATGATGCCGAGCATCAGCAGCAGGCCGCCGAAGCCCATGGCGGCGGAGGCGATGGCCCGGGGCAGGTTGATGGCCATCTGCAGCAGGTCCATGCGCCGCTTGTGCCTGGCGAACCGGTAGGCGTAGGCGCGCTGTTCCCACTTCTGCACCATCTCCTCGTTGCCGGAGGCTTCAGCGATCCGCATCATCCGCTGGTGCATGGCAGTGGTGCGGGCCTCCCAGGTACGGCGGGCGAGGACGCGGGCGCCGCCGGCGATGTACGCGCCGTGCCGAATGGTGAAGCGATACGTGGGGCTTTGGCGGGTGTCGACGAACACCCGTCGCAGCGAGTCGATACGGACTCGGCGGCGGGGGCGTTCCGAACCGTGTTCGGCCTGATCGGCGGGCTGTTCGGGCGCGAGCTTGAGCAGCTGCACCTCGGGCGCCGCGTGCCCGTTGACCCGCTCGGGGACGGTATCCGTCATGCTTGGAGCTCCTGTTTCGTGACGTATTTCGTGACGGAATGAGGGAGCCCGGGGACGGCGACAGCTTGGCGGTTGGACGCCGTCCCCGGGGCGGATCTACTTGCTCTTGCGGCGGAGCGCGTCCTGCTCGATGCGCTCGACCTGGCTCCGCAGCCTGGTGAGGTTGGCTCGGGGCAGGGCCATGCGGGCGGTCAGGGCGGCGATACGCCGCTTCTCGGCGGGCGTGAAGTCGCTGAAGTACGGGCCGTCAGCCATGCGGTCAGGTCTCCTAGTTGGCCGGGTAGTTCTTGCGGTGCTCGTCGCCCATCTGGTCGGCGACCTCGCGAGACTGCTCGGCCTGCGGGGAGTGGTCGCCGTAGGTGCGGCAGGCCTGCCCGTAGTCGCGGTAGGCGTCCCCCACGGCGTCGAACGACTCCTGGTAGCCCTCTTCGTCGGTGCCCTTGGACCAGAACATTGGGTCTCCTCGGGTTGGTGGGCCGGGCTGTCCGGCCCCACCGCACCCCCGCAACCGTGGCTCAGACGGCCACAGTTGGCGGGGGACGGAAGGGCAGGCAGGTCAGTGGCTGCGGCGGTGGTCGAGCTCGTCGAGCTCGCTGTTCATCTGCTGGTGCAGCAGGTCGGCGAGGTTCCGCTGCTGCGGCGTGGACATAGCGTCGGCCTCGATCTGTCGGGCCAGCTCGGCGCCGGCGGTGATGGCGCCTTGGATCTGCTCGGTGGTTCGGCCGTCACGGCACATGGGGCACCTCTCGGTCGGCAGGTCAGTGCTTCTTCTGGAAGTCGCGCCACATCGAGCGCATGACGAGCAGGCAGCAGGTGGCGCAGGTGGCGGCGATGGCGACGGCCACGGCCGCGAGGGCGAACGCGACGGCGAGGACGCTGGCGATGGCGCCGCCGGTGATGACGAGGCCGCCGATGGTCCACCACTTGCGGGCGTTGAACTCGGGCCCCTGCTTGTGGTCGTGTCCGCAGGTGTGCGGCTGTTGCTGGGCGCTCTGGGCGGCCAGCTTGGCGACCTCCAGGGCGGCCATGGCGACCGCGACGACGTCGGTGTTCCGGGAAGCGTCGGCGACGGCGGCCTCGGCCTTGTCGAGGGCGTCGCTCACCGCGCCCACCCCCTTGGAGCGCGCAGGTACGGGCGGGCCGCGATGCCGAGGCCGAACGCGACCAGGACGGGCTTGGCGAGCAGGCCGGCGACGACCGCGACGACGAGGGCGAGCAACTGGGGGAAGACGAGCAGGAGACCGAGCAGCGCGCCGAGGATGACGTAGCGCATCACGCGTATCCGCCTTCCATCGGCGCGGCCGGGGGCTCCGGCTCCGCCTTCTTCGCGGCCCTCGAAAGGGCGGTTCGGACGTAGGGCTCGGTGACGACGAGGCGCCGCTGAGAGCGCAGGCGCTCGACGATGTCCCGCGCCGATGCGTCCACACCGAGGGCTGATGCGGCCTCCTCGATCGCGCCCTGCAGGTCGAGCGGCTCCAGGGCGTTGACCTGTGGCGCATCAGCCGCATCAGGTCGATGCACCTCGTACTCCGGGGGCCGCTGGCCGAGGACCAGGGCGACCGCTACGGCGTCCACGGGCACGCCGTAGGTGCCGAGGAGATGGGCGAGCTCGGCGGGCGGCGCATCCGGTCGCGCATCAGCTGTGAGACGGATCGCATCCGCCGGGTCCATGTCAGCGAACCGCTCGCGCAGCACCTCGGTCGCGGAGACCTGGCGGGGCCGTTCGACGGGACTGAGTGACGGCTTGTCACCCTGTCCGCCGTACATGCCAGCGAGGGCCGCATCAGCTCCTTCGCGGAGCCGCACCCGCTGCACCTGGACGAGGCCGGCGCCGAGGACCTGGTCGCCGACGCCTACTTGCTTCGCGAGGGCCCACGACTTCCGCAGCGACGAGTCGCGGGTGTCCTTGTCGGGGTGCCGCTCGGCGGCGGCCTGGTGGTACGCCAGCTGCTGCACGGCGTCCGCGGTACGGCGCTGTGCCTCGGCGTCCACGCCGGTGGTGTAGATGACGACGCGGCGGGCGATGAGGCCGAGGCCCTCGGCGGCACCGCTCATACCGAGCGGGGTGGTCGCGTAGACCACGGCCTCGGTGACGTTGCCCGCCAGGGACAGGCCCATCCCGCACGCTGCGAGAGGGGCAAGCCACAGACCGACACGCACCCACAACGGCGCGGACTGGCCGAGCAGGGTCAGCCCCAGCATGGTCAGCGCCAGGATGAGGGTGAGGCCCTCTCCGGCGGCGACGACGCCCGCGGCGGTGGCCTTGCGGTCAAACTCGGCGAGCGCGTTGGAGAAGGTACCGACGGCGCCGGCCGCGCCAACGATGACCATGACGGCGGCCGCCGCAGTGAGGACGCCGCGCTGACCCTTGGTGAGACGGCGGGTATTCACTGGTCGCCACCTGCCTCGGTGCTGGCGTAGCGCAGCGGGTATCCGCGCTCGGCGAGGACGGCGTTCAGGTAGTCGAGGGCCTCGTCGACGTCGATGCGCAGCTCATACCGGCCGAAGGCGATAGCGACGATCTCGGCGGGGCCGGCCTGCTCGAACTGGCCGAGCAGGGAGTGGCGGCTGACGATGTCGTTCGCGGCGCGTAGCAGCTGCCGGTGACGTCGGTCGTCGGCCCTCTTGGCGCGGATCTTCTTGAGGCTCATTCGCCCACCTCCGAGGGGGCGGCGGCGCGCACGACGCGGTGCGCGGCCAGGGTGGTGCCCTCGCGGTCGCCGCGCGCGTTCGCGTCGAGCAGCGCGGCCATGAGGGCGGGGACAGACGGCGTCGGCCGTGCCGACCGGCACGCCGCGCGGATGGCGGCGTGCTCGGTCGGGCGCGGGATGTGGGAGCGGGCGGTCACGACTGGCCGTCCCTGGTGTCGACGATCGCGGCCAGTTGGTCGGCGAGGTCGCGCAGACGGTCCGCGTACGCGTCGAGGCCGGCGGCCAGGCTGTACAGGCTGACGGGGTCGAGGGTGAGGCCGAGCGGCCACACGGACACGCCCGGGGTCCGGCCGCCGAGCCGCGGGTCGTCCTTGGTGGCGAACGGCGACTGGACGAGTTCGGCGGACAGCAGCGGGCGGCCAAGGTGGGAGTACTCGACGGTGGGCCCGGCGTGCATGAGGTCGACGCGTTCGCTCTGGGGGTCGTGGTGGCTGTGGCCGGCGCACCAGGCGGGTTCGGGGAGGGTGACGTCGCCGTGGTCCTCGGTGGCCAGGGTGACGGTGCGGGGCTCGGTGCTCACTGGCCCTCACCCCGCTCGATCCAGGCGTAGGGGCGGGTGGTGGCAGCGGCCTTGAACGCACGGATCGCGGAGCCCTCGGAGGCGTCGGGCAGCCCGTACACACGGCCGCCGTCCAGCGACGCGAGGAGGCGGGCGCCGTGGTGCTCGCAGCCGTTCAGGCCGGCGTTCGCCGCGTCCAGCACGGTGACGACGGCCGGGCCGCTGCAGGCGCTTGGGTCCTCAGGGTGAGCGGCGGGGCAGCGCTCGGCGAGGAGTTGCGTCTCCTCGGCCGCGGCCTGCTCGATGCGGGCCTGCCACGTCGGGTAGGTGACGGGGTGCTCCGCCGTCCACTCCCGCAGCCGCATCGCCGAGTGGTCGATGTCGCCGTGCTTCAGCAGCAGCTCGACGATGACGCGGGCGTCGGAGGCCCGTTGCGTGAGGAGTTCGGCGCGCTGCTTGTCGTCGGCCGGCATGTCGGCGAGGGGCACGTCGAGGGCCTCGACGATCGCGGTGAGTAGCTCGGTGACGGCCGGGGGCAGGGCGCCCACCGCGAGGGTGGGCGCCTGCTCGGCAGTGGGGCGGCGGATCACCGGTTGCCCCCGACAGTGCGGTTCATCCGACGGTCGTCGGCCTCACGGTCGAGACGTGCGATCTCCGGGTCACCCGCGAAGTCGTCGGCCGCGGTCTGCTCGGCGAAGTCGACGACCGCGGACAGGCGGACGGTGAAGGCGCGCATCGCGTCCAGCGCCCGCCGCGCCTCGGCCGGGGGGATCTCGGCGAGGTGCACGCCGTAGCCCAGCCACACGGACGTCCGGCGGCCGTAGGCCTGCGCCTGGTCGTTGGCGACGACGACCTGCGCCGTCATCCACGGCAGGTCCTCGGAGCCCTGGCTGTAGCCACTGCAATCGACCTCAGCGGCCCGCAGCGGCGTCTCAACGGGGGCGGTCGAGTGGGCCTCCAGCGCACCGGGCTTGCCGTGCTCCTCGACGCAGAACCCGGGGCACCCCCAGCGGGCCATCCACTCGGGGCCGCGCTGTGCGGCCGTGAGGGGGCGCTGCTCCCTCTGCTGACGCAGGAGAGCGACCATGGTCTCGGCGAACTCCGCGGCCAGCTCCGGCGCGTAGCCGGGGTAGGTCTTGCGCATGGCCTCGTCGACCGCGCTGGGCAGTGCGGCGTACAGCTGGTCGACGTTCAGGGCGAACGTCTCCGGCGTGCCGGCCTCGCTGTGCTCGCGCGGACGGTCGTCGAGGAGCGGGTGCGGGTGGCCGGTGGGCTGGGTGGCCTCGTTCAGGCGGGTGGCGTTCATCAGACAGCCACCCCCGCCAAGGCCTCGAAGCGGGCGGCGACGACGACGTCCTTCGGCCGGTACGCGGCCAGGCGGGCGGCGAACGTGCGGGCCGCGTACAGCTTCACGGCGACGGCCTTACGGACACGACCCTTGAGCTTGATGGTGGTCTCGCGGACGTCGTCGGCGATGAGGCCGCGGGAGAACGCTCCGGCGAACCGCTTCGCCGTGGCGTCGTCGAGGCCGGCCGCGACGAGGCGGGTACGGACGGGCTGCGGGGCGCCGGTGGCGACGGCGCGAACGGCGCGCTGAGTGGCGCGGGTCTCGGCCGTGCGACGGCGGAGGGTGGCGCGAAGCGCACGGCGGTTGGCGCGGTGCTCGCGGCGGGTGGGAACATGAGCCATAGCGGGTCTCCTGTGTCAGCAGGTGGATTCCGTCAGGCCCTCAGCCGGTGCTCCAACACCGCTGGGGGCCGCTTGCTTGTCCGGCCCGGGAGGTGACTTTCGTCAACTCTGTTCCGAACAATGTTGACACTACTCCTGCCCTATGGGACTGTCAACTCTGTTCCGCACTGAGTTCGCAAGAGAGGTCGTGACAACATGACAGCCATGGCGCGAGACGAGATCCCCGAGCTCCGAGAGCTGCGAGACGAGTACGACCGAGCCCGCGACGCCCTCATGGCGGCCATCCATAAGCACCTCGACCAAGGCGAGTCGAACGCCCGCATCGCCCGCTCGGTGGACTGGTCGCGCGAGTACGTTGCCCGCATCCGCAAGGAGCGCGACGCCGCCCAGGGCGGCGATGAGCAGTGAGCTCCAGCGTCGTGTACGCGATCGGCAGCTCGGAGCACCGGTTCGCGAAGATCGGGACGACGTCCAACCTTGCCGGCCGTCTCGCCGCCCTCCAGACGTCCTCGCCATTCCCGCTGCACGCCCTCTGGCAGTGCGAGGGGGGCCATGAGTTGGAGCGCACCCTCCACGGCCATCTGAGCCGCTTCCGGGTGAGAGGCGAGTGGTTCGACTTCGGCGACGCCGACCCAAGCGACGCGATCGTCGAGGCCTTGAGGCAGCTCGGCTCCCGCGCCGTCTCGGCGAGCGCCTTGCTGCGGTTCGCAGCTGGCCGCTTCACGGAGGCGAGGGTCGAGCGGGATGCCCTGCGGCAGGAGCTCGCGGTGGCGATCCGGCAGGCGGACGCAGACGAGGTGCCGCAGAAGGACATCTGCGAGGCGACGGGCTACACGCGCCAGCAGGTCCGGCGCATCGTCCTGGCCGACAAAGAGGCGGGCGAGACCCTGCCCGGGGCTGACTGAGCCGTACACCTTGTCAACGTCGAACGGTCAAAGTTCCGGACGAGGGGGCGCCATGCCGGACCCGAAAGACGACTACTGGACGATCGCGGACGTCGCGGCCTACTGGGGTGTGCGCGAGCAGACCATCCGGTCGTACCGCTCACGCGGACGCGGTGAGCTCCCGCCGCCCGACAAGATGTTCGGCCGCTCGCCTGCGTGGCGACCGGCCGCGATCATCAGCTTCCAACGCCTCGGCCAGGGCACTCGGACGGACCTGTACTGACCCCGCAGCCTGCTGCTCGCGGTGTCTCCGTGATGGCACGGCGCTGGCACCAAGAGGCCCGGACGCGTTCCGACGGGGCCCGACGGGGTCGGACGGCATATCGGGGCTGAGCTGCGGCGGAGCTACTCAGCCGGTTGAGGTCCGTCATCGTCAGACGGACCTCAACACACTGCTAATGCGGTTTGGGCCTTAAAGCCCATCGAGGGTTCAAATCCCTCCGCCTCCGCGCTCGATCACGAAGCCCCGGTCCCTGGACCGGGGCTTCGCTGTTTTGTGACCGAGGCCACCGGTCTGCCAGGTCGGCCGCCGAGGGGCCCTTTCAGGGCGTTTCCGCAGCTCACAACGGGTGCGGCAAACGGATTTCACATGGCGGCGGCAGTCATGTAATGTTCTTCCTGTCGCCGCGAGCGGGCCGGAAGGGCCGGGATCGGCGGGAAAACAGAACAAGCACTCGTAGCTTAACGGATAGAGCATCTGACTACGGATCAGAAGGTTGCAGGTTCGAATCCTGCCGAGTGCACAGCACGTCAAAGGCCCTGTGGAGTGATCCACAGGGCCTTTGCTTTATGCCTTGACGGCAGTGTGACGGCAACCGCCTCTGGGGGCAGATCAGATGGCTGCCGGGACACCGGCCGGGCCGTCGTCATCGTCTGATCCGTTGCCGTCACCCCTCAATGCGTCCCCGACGCATTGAGGCGGAGCGCTGCGAGTCGAGCCGCACGAAGGTGTAGATGTTCATGGTCACGCGGATCGAGCTATGGCCCAGGACCTCCATGATCATGCGGGCGTCCCCCCTGCTCGTGGAGGAGCGACGTGCAGGTGTGGCGCAGGTCGTGAAAGCGGACCTTGGCTGTGCCGGCGCGGACGCCCAGCGCCTCGAGGGAGCGGTCCAGGTTGCGCGGCTCGATCGACGTCCCGTTCTTCGTCGTGAAGACCGCCCAACTCCTGGAAATTTTCCCTGCCTTGGAGCGGTCGCTGGGACCTGGTCAGCAAGGGCCCAGTCATTCTGCTGACCGGCTACCTGGCCCCGGCCGCGATCCGTCGTGCGGGCGTGAAACGGATCGAGATCTGGCTGAAGAACCGCAAGGTCCGAGACGCCGCTGCACTGGCTCGTACGGCCGTGGAGGTGATGGTTCAGATGGCTGTGAGCCGAAGGCCGATATCTGTGTTGCTGGCGCACCCTGGCGTGTAGAAGACATCGAGGCATTGTGCCGCGGCCCCGTCCCTCTCCAGGCTATCCACCTTATCTCGCAGCCGGCCACCGGAGGGGATCCCGGAGCCACCTACTGTCTTGCGTGGACGGGGAGCAGCGACGGCGCAGGAAAGGACGCCACTCGACGGACAGGCGATTCAGGCGGACGGCACTTCGGTCTTCTCGGACAGACCTCAGTCCTGCGAGGGGCCCTATCCGGGCACCAGGATGATCTACCTGGGCGTCCTGGACTTCCCGAACGAGGACGGTCGCGCCCCCCGTACGTCTGCATTGCTGAGAACGCAGGCGCATGAACGGGGGCAGCAAATGCGCACAGCCATAGCCGCGCTGAGTCGGCTGCCGCTGTAAGTAAGCAGCGAAGTACAGCAACCCAGCAATCTCCGGCACCCAACACTGCTGTACGGCGTGCTGAGGGGCAGCTTGCAGGATCACTGAGAGGAAGCGCACGGTGCGATCAGAGGGCAGCTTCTTGCAGCACTTGCCGAGGAAGGCCCGGATGTCGCGGGCGGTGAGCCGCGTTAGCTTTCTTCCTGCCGAACTCGAGCGTCACGTGGTTGCGGACGAGCGATTCGTGGTTGACGTAGGTGGTCCGGCGGACCTGTCCCTTCGCGACGTTCGACAGGCACTACGTCAGGTACTGGGCGATCGTCAACTTGCCGATGGCCACCGGGCGGCCAGTGAGGGAGTCGGCCTTGAGCTTGGTCAGCTTCTCGTGCGCCGCGTCCCAGGTCTTGCCGTGCGCCGCCTATCTATGCCGCCCGTCGTCAGAACGCAGGCACTGTCCTCCCAGCGCCGTCCTTGAGCTGGTGGATGGTGCCTTCGTTGTTGGCGTTCTTCTTCGCTTGGGCTATCAGGCGGCTCCCCGTGAACTCGCTTCATTCAAGATCGGCCGCCGCTGCGTCGTGGCGCACTTGGGCGGCGCGGTGGACGTAGCGCCGAGGGCGACCGCGTTGCCGCGGCGGCCTTCGAAGGCTCGGAGTCGGTCCCCAGCGTGGCAAGGTCGGTGATGTTGTTGGGCGCGACAACCTTGCGCTGTACGACGGAGAAGAAGAGCTCCGCTTGATTCATCCAGGAGATGTGTACCGGCGTGGACAAGCACGGCATTGGGGATGGCGGAGGCGAGGCGGTCGACGGCTCTTTGGGCGCGGCCTGAGACGGACCAGCGGCAGTCACCTCACTCGTCTCGCTTCCGGGCCTTCGCCTGCTGTTGAAGATCCGAGGCCGCCTTGCACCCGTCGTCGCGCCGCGGAGCCTCCTCCGGGCAGTGGTCCTCGGCAAGCTCGACGGCGTAGGCGCGCAGCAGGTCGTGGAAGGTGTAGCGGCCCGGAGCGTGTTCGATCAGCAGGTTGGCGTCGGCCAGTTCGGCGAGCAGCTTTCGGGTCCGGCGAACCGGGTGTCCCGCGAAGCCGGCCGTGGCCGGGGCCGAGAAGTCGGCGTCCGGGTGCATCGCCAGCAGAGAGAAGAGCCGGGCGCTCTCGGGGCTCAGAGCATGGTACGACCAGGAGAAGACACTGCGGGCGTCGGTGACGGGGTCGCTGCTGCTGAAGGCATCCAGGCTGCCGTGGCTCTCACGCAGTTCAGCGGCCATGGAGGCGAGCGGGAAGTCGGGATTCGTGGTGGCGCGAGCCGCGACTATGGCCAGGGCCAGCGGGAGGTGTCCGCACAGAGCGATGATGTCGTCCACGGCCCCCGGCTCCGCCGCTACGCGTCCCGTGCCAAGACGGCTGCCGAGGGCCTCGCGGGCGTCCTGCGAGGTCAGCGGGCCGAGCGGGATTGCCTCCGCGCCATCCGCGGCGATCAGGCCGTGGAGCCGGTCCCGGCTGGTGACGATGGTCAAACAGCCCGGGGTGCCGGGCAGCAAGGGCCGAACCTGGTTGGCGTCGCGTGCGTTGTCCAGCAGTAGGAGGACCCGTCGGCCTGCCAGGATGCTTCGGTAGAGGGCCGCCCGGCCGTCCAGATCCACCGGAATACGCTGTGGAGGGACGCCGAGCGTGTGTAAGAAACCCCGCAGCACCTCCGTCGGGGGCATCATCCGGCCTGTGGGATCGAACCCGCGCAGGTTGACGTACAACTGTCCGTCGGGGAAGAAGTGCGCCACCCGGCGGGCCCAGTGCACGGCCAGTGCGGTCTTGCCGATCCCGGCCATGCCACTGATCACCCTGATCGCCACCGCGGTCGGCTGTTGCGGGTCGCCGTTTGCCTCACCGTGCGGGAACAACGCGAGAATGTGGGCGAGTTCGGGCTTTCGACCGCTGAAGCCCGGCAGGTCGGCCGGTAACTGGGCGAGACGGACACTCCCCCTTGCCACATCGCCGTCGGTCGGCGCGGGAGCGGCCACATGCGCCGGGACCGGACCTGGAGCTGACGGAGGCACTGGTACCGCGATCTGGCGGAGCACATCGTGGTGGGCGGCGCGCAGTTCCGGGCCCGGGTCGATGCCGAGCTCATCGGCGAGCCGGCCGCGCACAGCGGCGTGCACATCCAGCGCCTCAGCCTGGTGACCGGTAATGGCCAGGATCCGGATCAGCCGGGCCTGCAACGCTTCGTCCAGGGGATGACGGGCGGCGGCGCGCTGTAAAACGGCCAGAACCCGTTCGGGGGCGGTCGACTCCAGCGCGATCGAGGCGGCGTCCTTGACGGCGGCGAGGTACTCGCGATCCACGGCGGTGAACACCGGATGCGTCCGTATGTCCTCGGGGATCCCTGTCGCCACGTCGCCTCGCCACAGGGACAACGCCTCAGCGAACCGTTCCGCGGCCTTGTCCGGTGTCTCCTCTCCGGCCGCGCGGCGCGCCCGTTCGGCAAGCCGGCGGAAGCGCAGCAGATCCACGGCGTCGGGCACGGTCTCCAGCCGGTAGCCCCCGGAGCCGCGTACCAGACGACTCACCACCCCGGCCGTGCGGCCGGGCAATGCCCTCGGCTCCGACTGCGGTTCAGGTTCCAGCAACCGACGTACCGCTCCTATGTGCCGGTGCACGACATTGAGGGCGCTACTCGGCGGATCCTGCGGCCACAGGACGTCGACGATCTCACTGCGGCTCAGCGTCTGTCCCGACCGCACCAGCAGGAGCGCCAGAAGCGCCCGCTGCTTGGGCGGGCCCAACTCCAGCTCGACATCGTCCCGCCATGCTCGGACCGGGCCCAGGACTGTTAATCGCACACGCACAGCCACGCAGTCTAAGCACATCGAACAGTAGTCGCATAAGGCGCCTGCTTGACTGGCGGATTCGGACCGGTGACGTCTGCTGACCAGGGCGGGCAATGCTCGGCACTCGTTCGGCACGGTTTCGACATCAGGTCTCTCTACGCTCACGTCGCCCCCGCGCGTTCGCGCATCCGCAAATTGAGGAACCACAAGATGAGCACCTGTGAGTTAGCCGTGGCCTCCGCCCCCGCGGCGGCGCCCATCGACCAGCCCGCAGAGTTTCTGGAGGCCCTGTACCGACAGCACGGAGCGGTACTGCTCCGTTTCGCGGCCGGCTTGCTGGGCGGTGACTGGCACCGGGCCGAGGACGTCGTGCAGGAGGCCGCCATCCGTGCCTGGAAGCACACTGCGCAACTCGACCCCACCGCCGAAGAAGTGCGCCCCTGGCTGTTCACCGTCGTACGGCATCTCGTCATTGACGGCCACCGCGCGCAGCAGGCGCGGCCGCCGGAGGCCGGCGACCTGGACATGACGCGACTGCCCATCGCGGACGGCATCGACAAGGCGCTCACCGCGCAGATCGTCGTCGAGGCCATGGGCGACCTCCCACCCTTCCAGCGGGAGGTCCTGCTGCACGTGTACTACCTCGGGCGCACCGTGAACCAGACCGCCGCGGTATTGGGCGTTCCGCCGGGCACCGTCAAGTCCCGTACGTACTATGCCGCCCGGGCACTGCGGGAGGCCCTGCGCTGCCGGGGCGTGCTGTCGGCGTGAGCCGCCGCGGCACGCGGCGGGGTGTCACAGCTGGTCCCGCTCGATGGGATCGACCCTGAACGTGACGCCCTTGTCCGTCAGAGTCGCGGTCGTCAGATCGAACGCGGGCGCCGAAGCCGGCAGGCCGTCGGTCCAGGCGATCCCGGCCTGACGACCGCTCGGAAGCACGATCAGGGCGTACCCGACCTCGGAATCCCCCGCCGAGCCGCCCGCCCGGTACACCCCGGCCGGCGCCTCGGCCCGTCGCACATCGAACCTCACGGTCCACTCGCCACGGCCCGTCGTGCCGACCAGGCGGTCACCCTGGACGGTCGCGTCCAGCAGTGCTCCGTCGTCGCCCTGAAGGATCATTCGGCCGTCGCTGACGGTTCCCTTCAACCATGCCTCCTGAGTGGACCCGTCGGACAGATAGGCGATGACCTTGTCGGCCCACACGATGACCGCGAGCGCCGTCCTACCGTTCTTGCTGACTCCGACGTACCGCGCCTGTTCGCCCTCCCGGGGGCGGGTTATCCGCTCGTCGGCCTGCTGTGAAGTGCCGGTCCGCGCCGCGGCGGGTGACTTGGCCGTGTCGGGTGCGGTGCCGCCGCCGACGATATTGGCGATCACGACCGTGAGAGCGACGGACAGGGCGGCGATAGCAGCGATCAGCGACCACCTGAGCTTCATGGTTGTCTCCGGGATTGAAGCGGGCTGTGGCACGGTCGACGGATGCCGTCGAGAAGTGGTTCACCCGGTTGGTGAACCATCGGCGCCCGGCCGCCGTCTCGTCAGGGAAGGCCGGGGCAAGGCCACACGACTGGAGAGCGACGGTGAACTGTGGACAGAAGCGCATCGACATCGCGGCGTACGCCTTCGGCGGACTCGACGCCCGTGACTGGCAAGCCATGACACGTCATCTGGCCGACTGCGAGTTCTGCCGGGCCGAACGCGATGGCTACGCGGACCTGGTGAAACTCATGGCGACTGTGCACCCGTGGGAGGCCGGCGCGGCATGGGCCGGACGGCGGCGGGAGGGGACAACGGGGTAGCCGACGGATGCCGACGAACGGCGAGCGGACCGAGGGGCGCCGGTGCGGGGGGAAGCGCGCCAGGCGGACCGAGGTGCGGCCGGACATACTCCGCACGGTGAACGATCACGGCGGCTGGTGATGGGTCTCCCACGGCGGGTGGGGGCAGGGACCGGGCCGCCGTCACCTCATGCGCGCGGCGTGGACGTCGATGCGCAGCCCCAGCGCCCCGGTGCTGAGCGAACCGTCCGCCGCGACCGTCAAGCGCCAGTCCGCTTCAGGTGTGTCGCCGAGCACAATCAGTGCGTCCGCCGCGCCGAGGCCGGTCAAAGCCGCGCGTTCGTGGGCGAACTGCACGGCATCCACGACGAAGAGCCGAGGCAGCCGATTGGAGGTCGGACCGGGGCTGTTACCGCCTTCGATCATCTTGAAGACCTGGGTGACCTCGGACACCGAAGATGCGGCCACCGCGCTGTCCGCACCCCGGGTGAGCGCTTCCTGCACGGTGGCCGCCGTGTGCAGCCGAGCCGAGCGGAAGCTGAGCCGGGCGATGATGCCCACCGTGGCCGCCGGGCCGATGAGCGTGACCTCCGCGAGGCGCCCGACGGGGGCGCTGAGCACCTCCGCGACCATGGCCCCGACAAGTCCCCGTACGTGGTCCTCGGTGCCCGCGACCGCAATCGCGGACGGCGCCCGCCACAGATTGACCAGCACGCGCTCCGAGTTGGCGAGGCCCAGGGTGACGGTGAGCGCGTACGGGTGCTCCGGAAGCCCCGGGGTGGGGGCGCCGACCGTCTCGACCGACCACTCCTCACCCGCCTCGTCCGTCGTCCATGGTGCGGGAGCGTTCAGGTCGGCGTCGGCCAGCCGCAGCGTCAGCCGCTCACCGGACCAGACCACGGCGTACACGTCGGGCAGCGCCCGCCCGGCCGTCAGGCAGGATGCGACCAGGCCGCGCAGGCCGCGGTCGACGGCGGCCAGCGCTTCCTGCCCGCTGACGGCGGGGGACACCGCAGACCGTCGCCGGGCCGCCGCCCCCAGCTCGGTGATGATCAACGCTGCGGCGCAGCCCAGCAGCGCCACGCCGAGCACGACAGCCAGGACAACGGACGGGGTCATGCAGTCACCCTTGTCACTAGGAGTTGGTAAGAGAGGGGTCGGCGGCTCTACGGGCGGCGCGGCTAAGCGGTTCACCGGTCGGCCGCGCCCTGCCGTGAACCACCCAGCCGCCTTCTGCGTAGGGGCACTGCGGACGGCCCACCGGCCGCGCCGACTGCCCCCGCCAACCAACGGAGATGCCCCGTGCGGCTGATATTCACGGTCGTCGACGACGTCGGCGACGCCTTCGACGTGCACCTCGACGCCGACCCCGACACCCCCGTCGGAACCATCGCGTGGGCGCTCGCCGCCAAGACGGGGACCGCGCTGCCGCCGTCCGGCTCCGGGCTGCACGTCGAAGGCGTCGAGGTGCCCCCGCAGACAACGCTGCGTGACTCACCGCTGCGGGACGCCGCCGTGGTCGGGCTCGGACGCTCGGCCGGCAGCCCGGCGGCTGAGCCTCGCGGCTTGGTGGAGGTGCGCGCCGTCGGTGGTCCGGGCGCGGGCGCGGTCTACCGCCTGGACATCGGCGACTACCGGATCGGCCTCACAACCGACGGTATCCCCCAGGTGGGTCGTGGCCGCCCCGACCGGCCGTACGCACTGCTCACCGTGGGGCCGGGCGGGCGCTGCACCGTCACCCCACAAGGCGGCGACGAGAAAGCCGGGGACGGCGCCAAGACCGGAAGAGGCGAGAAGGCCGGGAAAAGCGAGAAGCAGGCGGCGCTCAGCCTGGACCGCACCGAGGTGGACGGCGACACGCCCTGGCCGTTCGGCGCCGAACTGCTCGTCGGTGACAGCTTGTTGGACCTCGCCCGCCCCGAGCCGCCCGACGCCGCCCTGCAGCCGTCCGAGGACGGCGCCGGCTGGGACTACAACCGGCCCCCCCGGCTCCTCCCGCCCACCCCGCAGACCCGGTTCACCCTCCCCTCCCCGCCCACCGCACCGGAGCGGCGGCCACTGCCCTACATCACGGCGATCGCCCCGCTGGTCATGGCGGTCGCCGGTGCGCTGATCTTCGGCAGGCTCCAGTTTCTGCTGTTTGGCCTGCTCTCGCCGGTCGTCATTGTCGGCAACTACCTGATGAACCGCCGCTCCGGCCGCGAGTCGTATGCGGCCAGGGTCGCCGCCTACGAGGAGAAGAAGACCCGCATCGAGGCCGATGCGCAGGACGCCCTGGTGGCCGAGCGCACCGCCCGCCGCGCGGGCTTCCCCGACCCGGCGAGCGTTCTGCTGACCGCCGTCGGCCCGCGCCGCAGGCTGTGGGAGCGCCGCACCTCCGACGCGGACTTCCTGGAACTGCGGGTCGGCACCGCCGACCAGCCGTCCGAGGTGGTGCTGCAGGACCCCACTCAGGACGAGCACCGGCGTGAGATCCCCCGGGACGCCTTCGACGTGCCCGTCACAGTGAACCTGCGCGAGCACAAGGTGCTGGGCATCTCCGGGCGCGGACCCGTCCCTCGCGCCGTGGCCCGCTGGGCCGTCGCCCAGGCCGCCGCCCTGCACAGTCCGCAGGACCTTCTGATCCACGTCCTCACCACCGGGCAGCGCGAGAACTCCTGGGCGTGGCTGCGCTGGCTGCCGCATGTGCGCCAGTCGGCGGGCGACGGCCTGGCCACCGTCGGCACCGACACCGAGACCTCCGCCCGCCGGGTTGCCGAACTGACGGCCCTCATCGCGACCCGCGCAGCCGCGATCCGTGAGCGCAAGACCATCTCCCAGCCCGATGTACTCGTCGTACTGGACGGCGCGCGCAAGCTGCGCTCGCTTCCCGGAGTGGTCCAGATCCTCCGGGAAGGGCCGGCCGTGGGCGTACACGCGGTCTGCCTGGACGAGGAGGAGCGGCTTCTGCCCGAGGAGTGCCTCGCCGTCGTCGTCGAGGAACCCGGCGGCACGCTGCGGGTCGGGCGCTCCCGCTCGACCACCCTGACCGGGGTCCGTGCGGACGCCGTCTCCACCGAGTGGTGCCGCTCCGTCGCCCGGGCCCTCGGTCCCGTACGCGACACCAGCGGCTCCGCCGAGGACGCCTCGGTGCTGCCCGCCTCCGCCCGGCTACTGGACGTCCTCGCGCTCGACCCGCCCACGGCAGACGCGGTCGCAGCCCGCTGGAAGGCCGGCGGCCGCACGACGACAGCCGTCGTCGGTGTCTCGCTGGACGGTCCGTTCGCCGTCGACCTGCGCCGCGACGGACCACACGGCCTCATCGCCGGAACCACTGGCTCGGGGAAGTCGGAGCTCCTGCAGACCCTCGTCGCCTCGCTCGCCGTAGCCAACCGGCCCGACGCCATGACATTCGTCCTTGTGGACTACAAGGGCGGCTCCGCCTTCAAGGACTGTGTCTCGCTGCCGCACACCGTCGGCATGGTCACCGACCTCGACGCCCACCTCGTCGAACGGGCACTGACCTCACTGTCCGCCGAGCTCAGGCGGCGCGAACACATCCTCGCCGACGCCGGCGCCAAGGACATCGAGGACTACGTGGACCTGCTGGCCCGCGAGCCGGGCCGGGCGCCGATGCCCCGGCTCCTCATTGTCATCGATGAGTTCGCCTCGATGGTCCGCGACCTGCCGGACTTCGTGAAGGGCCTGGTGAACATCGCCCAGCGGGGCCGGTCCCTCGGCATCCACCTCATCCTGGCCACCCAGCGCCCCGGCGGGGTGGTCTCGCCCGAGATCCGCGCCAACACCAACCTGCGTATAGCGCTGCGCGTCACCGACGCCAGCGAGAGCCAGGACGTGCTGACCGCCCCCGACGCTGCCGCCATCCCGAAGAGCGCACCGGGCCGCGCCTACGTTCGGCTCGGCCAGACGTCCCTCGTCCCGTTCCAGGCCGGACGTGTCGGCGGCCGCAGGCCCGGAATGGCGGCGACCGCGGCACCCGAGCCCTGGATCGTCACCTTCGGCTGGGACCAGCTCGGCAGACCGCTGCCGGCCGCGCCCCGCGCCGCGCAGCGCGAGACGGGCGACATCGTCACCGACCTCGCGGTCCTGGTCGATGCCGTACGCGGCGCCGATACCGCCCTCGGCATCCCGCCGCAGCACAGCCCCTGGCTGCCGCCGCTGCCCACCACCCTCACCATGGAGGCGCTGCAACCGATCTCGCCGGCCCCCGACGGATACGACCTGCGGCCCGTCGCCTACGGGCTCGTCGATCTCCCCGCGCAGCAGCGGCAGGTGCCGATCGTCCTCGACCTGGCGACCCTCGGCCATCTGCACATCGTCGGCTCACCCCGGGCCGGACGGTCGCAGGCGCTGCGGACCATCGCCGGCGCACTGGCGGCCGCCCACTCCAGCGCCGACCTCCACCTGTACGGCATCGACTGCGGCAACGGCGCCCTCCTCGCCCTCGACGGCCTCCCGCACACCGGCGCGGTCGTCCAGCGCACCCAGCCCGACCGGCTGGCCCGGCTGCTGAACCGGCTCAGCGCGGAAGTGGCCCGACGCCAGGACCTACTGGCCGAACGAGGCGCCGCCGACTTGCCGGAACTGCGCCGCGCCATGCCCGCCGAGGAGCGGCCTGCGCACATCGTCGTCCTCCTCGACCGCTGGGAGGTGTTCGACAAGACCCTCACCGAGTACGACTCGGGCGCCCTGCTCAACGGCATCCTCACCCTGCTGCGCGAGGGCGCCAGCGTCGGCGTGCACGTCGTGCTCGCCGGTGACCGTACGCTGTTCTCCACCCGGGTCAGCTCCACGACCGAGGACAAACTCGTCCTGCGGATGAACGAGAAGGCGGAGTACGCCATGATCGGTGTCCCGCAGCGGGCCGTCCCGGACGACATTCCCTCTGGCCGCGCGCTGCGTGCCGCCGACAAGGCCGAGGTGCAGATCGCCCTGCTGGACGCCGACCCCACCGGCGCGGCCCAGGCAGCGCTTCTCCAGGCCATCGCCGCGCACCGGGCACAGGTCGACGCACATGTGCCGCACGCCCGCCGCCCGTTCCGTGTCGATCTGCTGCCCGACCGGCTCACCCCGGAGCAGGCCACCGCGTATCTGCCCCCGCCCGAGGAGCGCTCCGGCCCGCTGTGGGCGCTGGTCGGAGTGGGCGGCGACGAACTCACTGCCCACGGGCCCGACCTGTCCCTCACCCCTTCGTTCCTCGTCGCCGGTCCGCAGCGCTCCGGCCGCAGTACGGTGCTGCTCACCATGGCGCTGTCGCTGCTGGAGGGCGGTACCTCGCTGCTCGTCGCTGTACCGCGCCGCTCGCCGCTGCGGCAGCTCGCCGGGCGGCCTGGGGTTCTCGCGGTGTACGAGGGGCCGGACATCCCGAAGCCGGAGTTGGAGGAGGCGTTGGAGGAGACCACCGGTCCGGTGGTGGTGATCGTCGACGACGCGGACCTGCTGCAGCAGACCAAGGCGGAGCCGGTGCTCAGCGACATTTGCCGCACCGGAGGGGAGCACGGCCGCGGCCTGATCCTCGCCGGTCAGACCGAGCGGCTGGCGAGCGGCTTCTCCGGCTGGTTCGCCGAGGCCCGCCGAGGCCGCCAGGGCGTGCTGATCAGCCCGCAGGCGGTCGGTGACGGTGACCTCATCGGCGGCAAGATCCCGCGCAGCAGGCTGGGTGCCGGACGGCCGGGCCGGGTGTTCTTCAGCGCGGGCGATGGCAAGCTGAAAATGCTTCAGGTGCCGGAAACAACACTCTGAGACGCGAGGAGCGGCGAGCGAAGTCGCACTCCCCGCCACCCGGGTCACCGGGAGGGGGGAGTGCGATCGGTGTGCCGGGCTCAAGCCCGCGGCTAGGGCCTGTCGTTTGGATCATGCCGGCGTCGCGGGGCCTGGCACGCACTCCCCCAGAGGGGGCCCCAGCCGCGTTGTCGTCGGTCGCCGACTTCCCCACTCTCGACTTCGCTCGAGCGGGGGGACCCCCATCGCCCCCGCTCGGGCGGTTGAGAGGCGCAGTCTCTCTCGACCGGCCTGATCCAAACGACGAGCCCTAGTGGTGCGGCGGGACTCAGGCCCGCTGGGGAGCGGCCTGAGGTGGGTTCTCCTGTTCGTCTTCTCCCTGCTGCTTGACGGTCTTGATGGCCTCCGACAGCTGCCAGCCGGAGTATCCGATGCCGATGGCGATACCGAGACCGACGCCCCCTCGGTCGCTCCAGATGGCGGCCAACTGAAGCCTGGTCCACTGCGCCGCGTCGAAGTAGACGGTGCCGCCCGAGGCGGTCGAACCGTTCGTTGGCGCTGTGGACGGCGGCCTGGTCGGCGGCGGGCTGCCGGGCGGTGTGCTGGACGGGTCGCCGACCGATGGCGGCCTGGTCGGCGGAGGCGTCGGCGTAGGCGTCGAATCCGGCGCGGTGACGAACGAGTCGCTGGACGACGGCGGCCGACTGCCTGGAGGCGTCGTGGACCCCGCCGGCGGGCGGGCGGGGAGGTTCTGCAGCGGGATGTTGTTGCCGCCGGCCCCGCCGCTACCGGGCGGCCGAAGGAAGTTCTTGCCGGACTGCCCAAGGTTCTTCAGTACGTTGGCGATGCCGCCGCTCGAGACGATTTTCGACCACGCGGCGACCCCGCCGAGCCCGAGCCCGAGGACGCCGAAGACGATTCCCGCGATGTCCCACTCACCGGTGGCGATCCCCTTACCGATCGACAGTCCCAGCGAGGCGACGCCCAGCGCCAGGCCGATCGCGATCCCGACGCCCTGTAGCCCCGGTACAACCAGGCATACCACCGCGACGACGACGGCCACGATGCCGAGCACGAGACCTAAGATCTCGTCCCAGATGCCGTCCCAGAAACTCTTCTTCTTCACGGCGTCGTCCTTGGCCGTGTCCAGCTCGGTGGCGGCCAGTTGGGCGTCGCTCTCGCGCAGTTCCTTCGCGTCGGCGGCCAGCCGTTTCGCCACTGACAATTCGGACTGGGCGGAGTCCACATTCCCCTGCGCGGAGCTCTTCGCCGACTGGGCGCCGGCTATCGCGTCCCGGGCGGCGATCCGGGACTGTTCGTCGTCGGGAGGCTGCGCGTTCTCCAGGGAGGACAGGTTGGCTCCGGCGGACTCGACCGCTGCCAGCGCCAGGTCGAGTCGGCTCTTGGCCTCCCGCCCCTGCTGCAGGGCCCGGTCGGCCTGGTCCTGGTGAGCTTCCAGCTTGGGAATGTACGCCGTCAGTGCCTCCGCCGCCCGCCGGTAGGAGTCCCTGAGCTGACCAACCTGCTTGGGTAGTTCGTCCAGCACCTCCCGCAGCTTCTCCATGGACTTGCCCTCGCCCAACTGGCCGTCGTTGACCTGGGAGACGAAGGTGAAGGTGCTCTCCGCGTCGTCGGCGATCGCGTCGTACTCGGCGGCGAGCCTGCGCAGGATCTCCGGGTCCCCCGGGGTGGGGTCCTCGGACAGGCCGAGGACCTCCCACTCGGCTGTCGCGGGCCGTGTCATCTCACGATCCTCGCTTTCTCATATGTCGAACCTGAGGGTGCCGGTGATGGCGTCGAATATGTCGAAAAACGAGTCCACCAGCGTCAGGTTGGGGGTGGTGCCCGCAACGACCAGCAGGGAGTCGGTACCGGGCAGGGGGATCAGGGTCTGCATGATCGCCACTCGCGCCCAGCCGCGCCCGTAGAAGTCGATGTCCTCCACCGAGGTGGCACGGCCGGCCGGCCCCACGTTCGGCAGTTCGATGACCTCGTTCCGCTTGGCCCGGGTGCCCTTGCCCAGCGGATTGCGGGCGCCGTACACCGCGTAGCCGAGCATCAGTTCGCTCAGATCGGGAGTGGCGCCCTCCGGCAGATTGATGCGCAGCACCATGACGTTGCCGATGAGTGCGGAGCCGTCTTCCAGGAACTCGAACATGCCCGCGAGCTGAAGCGCTCCCAGGGCGTGCGCCTCGCGAGCACTGCGCCGGGCCGCGCGAATCAGCGACTCCAGCCCGTCGCGTTCCTGGGCACTGGCGGCGTCCCAGTCGATGTCCGCCAGGATGCGTCGGCGGATCGCGACGTCCCGGGTCTTCGGGTCCAGGTCGAGGTCCCACCAGGAATCGGGCAGCCGCAGCCCGTAGTTGACGGGAGTCGTGGTCACGGGACTCGTCACGCGTCGGCTCCCTCGGTGAGTTCCTGCCCCAACTGCTCATCGGTAGAGCGGAAGTTGTCGATGATGCCCTGGGCGGCCTCCTTGAACGTGTCGACGTTCTCCTGGACCCGTTCCTGGCCGCCCTTCCAGGCACCATCGAAACTGCTGACGGCGCTGGCGAGCGATCCGTCGCCGACGTCGTCCTCCGAGCCGACCTTGCTCAGGCTCGCGGTGTTGCTGATCCGGTCGCGAATCTCGTCGAGATTCCGGATCACCTCCGACAGTTCGTCCGTCGGAATGCGAATGACTGCCATGTGCGTACCTATTCCTCCATGAATGCCTAGTTCCGTCTGGGGATACGGCCGGGCCCCGGGCGTCGGCGATAGCACGCCGAGCTCCGGGGCCCGGCCGCCGGGGTACGGGTCAGCCGATCGAGCCGGCCGTCTGGTCGTCAGTGCTGACGAACGCCTGGGCAACCGCCTTCAGGAACTCACTGACGCCCTCCAGGCCCTCGATGGCCTGCTTGGTGCCGTTGTTGTACTCGTCCCAGTACGGCTTGAACTTCGTCTCCGAGCCCGGGGTGCTGTAGGCGGCCGCAACGACGTCGGCCATCTTGGAGTCGGCCTCCTGAAGGCTCTGCTGCATCATCTCCTTCTGGTTCCGCAACCAGGCCGCCGCTTCCTCGATCTCCGCCGGGTCGATGTTGATCTGGCCACCAGCCATGCCATTTCCTTCCGTTCATCCGGTTCGACGAGCTTTTGCACCGCCGTCCCCGGGGCTACGGAGCCTCCGGCGAAACGGTTCACCACTCAGGCCGACATGGGATCTGTGAACCGTTCGTGCCTCTCCCGCGTAGCCCCCGCCGCCGCGCTTGCCGCTTGGGCGGGTTCCCCGCTGCTGACGTAACCGGCGGTGTCCGACCGGAGAACGTTCGCCGATAGCTACGACCTGACGTGCCGCAGGTTGTCCTACGTACTAAAGGAGATCACCATGCTTGCCGCTCCCGTCGACTATGACCGGCTCACTGGTGTTTGGCAGATCGACCCCAACCACTCAGAGGTCGGCTTCACGGTGCGTCGCCACCTGGTCCGGGTGCGAGGTGGCTTCACGCGGTTTTCCGGCACTATCACCGTGAACGAAGGAGCCGCGCGGTCAGCAGTGTGGGCGGAGATCGACACTGCATCGGTCGACACCCGCAATGCCGAACGGGACAGGCGCGTCCGTGGTGCCGATTTCCTCGACAGCAACAACTACCCGACGGCGTCCTTCACATCCGCTGACATCCGGCGAAAGGACGGTCGACACATCGTTGAAGGACAGCTGACCATACGCGGCAAGACGTGCCTGGTCGCCTTAGACCTATTCCTGCTCGGCGTGGGTACAGACCTGGTGGGGGAGACACGGGCGGGATTTCGGGCCTATTCCCGCATCAGCCGCTCCCAGTTCGGGGTGACGCGCAGTGTGCCTCTGCCCGGAGGGGGCACGCTGATCGGTGACACCATCATGCTGGAATTGGAGATCGAGGCGGTCAAAGAGCGCTGACAGTGCCGGCAGGCGAGAACACCACGGATGACGTCGGCCTGTGGATACGGTTCTGATCCACTTCCTGGACGCTGTTCACGATCTTCGGTGCGTCACCTGCTGGGCGAGGCCAACGATGCCTTACGCGGCTTGGGTAGCAGAGGTCTCCGAGACCGGCCACGCCCATGGCCTGCAGTGTCCGGGCCCAGCAGTAGCAAGGGCGTCTCGCCGGGGCATCCCAGCACTCGACCATGACTGCAACCCTGACGGCAACGACGGTGCACAGAGACCGTCGATCATCAAACCGGCAACGACCAGTGCGGGAACAGGCGGACGGCCCTCAGGCCGGGGGTTGCCGGCGCTGGCAGCGTCTGGCGCTGGAGCGCGGCGGCGTCCTCGGCCCGGGCCTTGTGGGACTTGGTCTGGCCCCGTAGCCGGTCCGTGAGGTCCCCGAACTGTTCAGGGAGGTCCTCCCTGTCTCGGAATCACCCCAGGTCCGGCAGCCGGTCCGGCCTCGCTGCGGTTCGGTCCAGCGGGTGGGGCACCGGATCGTCGCGTGTGTCCCGGGCCGCGCCGGGCGTCGTCTGCAGAGCCTGTTCCGTCCAGATGCACTTGCCCGTCGGTGTGTACCGGGTCCCCAGCGCTGCGACAGCGCAGTGATCAGCTGGAGCCCCCGGCCCCCCCCGTCCGTCTCCGTGGCCCGGCGTATGCGCGGCATCGTCAGAGTGCCGTCGAAGACCTCGCAGATGAGGTCGGCGCCGTACAGGAGCCGTAGGCGCACCGGGCCCTTGGCGTGGCGGATGACGTTGCCGACGAGTTCGCTGGCCAGTAGCTCGGTGGTGGTGAGAGACGCGAGGCGACGATGTCGTTGAGGTGGCTCATGATCTCGTCGGGCGGCAGTTCGAGGTCGGCCAGGGTGTGGACGGCCATACGCAGCCGGCTTACGGTGGCCGCCTCCGGCAGGCCGTGCCCCATGACGTCGCCAACGACCAGCGCCACCTGGCCGCCGACAGTGGGATGATGTCGTACCAGTTGCCTCCTACGTCCATGCCCTGGCCGACGGGGAGGTAGCGGGCGGCGGCCGTGCAGGCGGGGACGGCTGGCAGGTCCGGGGGAAGCAGGTTGAGCTGGAGCTCGCGGGAGCGGGTGTGCTCGGCGTCGAAGAGGCGGGCCCGCTCCAGGGGCCTGGGCGACCAGGGCGCTTGTCGCGGTCAGCAGGGTGCGCTCCGCGTCGGTGAGGCGGCGCGGGTGGTCGAAGGTGACGGCGCAGATGCCGAAGGTGTGGTCCGGGGCCGTGAGCGGGGGCAGCGCCCAGGCCTGTGTCGGCGCGGGCGGGCAGGTCGGCCAGCTCGGGGTAGCGGACGGCGAACTCGCGTGGGGTGGACAGGAACAGGGGCTCGCCGGCCAGGATCGCGTCCCACATCGGGTTGGGCTGCGTACGCTCGCGGCCGTCGAGCACGGCGAGGATGTCGTCCGGGTAGCCGACGGAGCCGACGGTGTGCAGCCGGTCGCCCGCCACGGTCTGCACCACCAGACCGGTCGCCTCGAACGGCGGCAGGACCCGCTGGCGACCGCGTCGACCACGTCCGACGAGGTCATCGCCTTGGCGAGGGCGGCCGTCAACTCGCCTATTCAGGTGGCCCGTTCGGCGACGGCACGCATGGCGGACCGGTGTTCCTCCTCCAGCCGCCGCTTCTCGGTGACGTTGGTGAGGTAGATCGTGCGGTCGTCAGGGCCCGGGACCAGCCGGAGGTGGCACAGCCGTCCCCGTTCGGCAGGCGGCCGTCGAAATTGACTGACTTCTCCGCAACGGCGGTCTGCCGGCAGCGGATCTCCAGGCTGGGCACCTGCTCGGCGGCCGACAGGTCCCACAGCAGACGGCCGAAGAGCTCCTCCTCGGAGTAGCCCAGGGTGCATTCGGCCTCCAGGTTGGTGAAGGTGATCCGCCAGTCGTCGTCCATCGCGAAGAAGCCGTCACTCATGTGGCGCAGGGCACGGCTGAGCGCGTCACGTGCGGAACGGGGCTCGATGCTGTCCCAGCCCACGCCTATCATCCGGACGGGCTCGCCGTTGTCGTCGTACGTCGTCCTGGCGCGGGCCTGGGTCCAGCCCCAGCTGCCGTCCAGTTTGCGCATCCGGTACTCGGCCTCGAAGGAGCCGTGCTCCCGGATCGCCCGGTCCACCAGCGCCCGGGTCGGCGGGAGGTCGTCGGAGTGGACGCATCTCATCCAGTTCTCGACCTGGCCGACGTACTCCTCCGGCCGGGTGCCGTACAGCTCCAGGGCCGCCTCGTCCCAGAGCAGTTCGCCGGTCCGGATGCTCCAGTCCCAGGAGACGACGCTGACCTCATTCAGGGCCTGGCGCAGGCGCTCGCCGTTAGGCCCCGGCTGGGTGGGACCGGTGGGCGGCGGTGCTTGCACCATGCGGTCCTCGGTCCAGGCGATGACTGCCCGCAGGAACTCCCAGTGTTCGGCGCTCAGTTCGCCCTGGTCGCCCATCAGGACGCTGAGAGCGCCGGTGCCGCGGTTGCCGGTGTACAGCGGGAGTGCGGTGAGGCCGGTGCCGGGCCAGGCGGCGTCCGGGGTGTCGGTCGCGCCGGCCGGGGCCAGGGGCGTCACCTGGTCGACGATCTCCCAGGAGCGGGCGGGAGCCCGGCCGCCGACACCAGGCGCAGCGCGGTCATCGGACCCCGGAGATGGATCACGCCGCCCCGCTCGCCCACCGCGTGCTGGAGAGCCAGCCGGAGTTGTGGGGGCAGTCGGCGGCTATACGACGGACGGGACCAGCGCGGAGTACGCGGGGCGTCGGGGGCCGGCGACGGTGCGGTCGGTGGACAGGGCGCCGCGGGACTGAATCGGGGCCGCCGCGCTCTCCCGCTCCCTCCTCTGCTCGGCGAACACGAACAGCCGCAGGACCAGGAACCGTCCGATGCCGGCCAGCCCGGAGGCGGTGAGGTAGACGCCCTGCTCCCAGACCAGGGCGGGCGCCGGCTGCACGGCGTACAGGACGAGCATCGCGGCGCTGGTCACCAGGTAGGCGGCGACGGCCGATCCCGAGGACTGGATGTGCCGCCGCCAGCCGGGACGTCGGCCGGTGCCGAAGGTGAACAGGGCGTGCAACTCGGTGCACAGCAGCGTGCCGACGACGGTGACCAGGGCGTTCGCGACCGCCCAGGGCATCGCCGCGGCGAGCACCGGTACGGCCGCGCTGGAGAGCAGCCCGACACCGTCACCGCACACCACGAACCGGGCGAACGAGGAGAGGGGGCCGGGGCGGGCCGGGCGCGGCGAGGAGGGGTCCGTGTGCGCGGGGCCCGGTCCAGCAATTCTCGGTTCCGACAGGCGATGCGACTCCATGGCGGTTTCCTTCCGGGCGGGCGGGATCCTCTGCGGGATTCAGCTCATCCCGGCACGGCTTCAGCGGGGCCTCAGGCCGGCTTCAGCCGGTGTCGATCGGGTTTCAGTTGCGATCGATCGGGCTTCAGTCGCGATTGAGTGGGCTTCGGCCGGGAGCGGGCGAGGCCAACGATGCCGTTGTCCACGGGCGGAAACGATGGAGAGGGCTACCGGACCGGAGGTGGGGCAGGCCTCACCAGGCCCCACCAGCACCAGGCCCCACCATGCATCCCCCCGGCATGAGCCCACCGCACCCGTCCCACGCCCTACTTGAAGGCCCCCGCATTCCGTCCCGCCCAGTCCGCGAAGGACCGGGCCGGGCGGCCGAGGACCCGCTCCACGTCCGGGCTCACCCGGCGGAGCGCGGCCGGCGGGGCGCCCAGCATGTCGAGCGTGCTCTCGACGACTGGTTCGGGCATGGCGCGCAGCATGTGCTCCCGGGCCTGGGCGCGGGTCAGTTCGACGAAGGTCACCGTCTCTCCGAGGGCATCCCCGATCGCGGACGTCTGCTGCCGGGGCGAGACGGGGGCTGGGCCGGTGAGTTCGTAGACCTCGCCCTCGTGCCCCGGTTCGCGCAGGGCGAGCGCCGCGACCTCCGCGATGTCGGCCGGGTCGACGGTCGGCAGGGACACGTCGCCGAAGGGGGCGGCCACCTCCCGGCGCGCGCGGACCATGTCGGCCCACTGGAGGGCGTTGGAGTGGAAGCCGCCGGGACGCAGCATCGTCCACTCCAGGCCGGATGCCCTGACGGCGTCCTCCAGCACCGAGGGGTGGTCGCCCGTGCCGACGCCTTGGGACGACAGCAGGACCACCCGCCGGACGCCCGATTCCTGTACGACGTCCAGGACGGCACCGAGGTCGCCGCCGGCCGCCATGAAGTCGCCGGAGGTCAGCAGGAACAGGGCCTTGGCCCCGGCGAGCGCGGGCTTCAGGCGGTCGGGGTCGGTCAGGTCGGCCTGGCGGTGGCGGGTTCCCGGCGGAACCTCCCCTGCCGAGATACGGCGGGAGACCGCCGTCACCTGCTCGCCGGCCTCGACGAGGGCACGCACAAGTGGCCGTCCGACATTGCCCGTTGCTCCGGTCACCACGATCATCATCGGTCTCCGTTCGAGTTCGGATCTTGTGGTTCGGATCTCGTAGTTCGATCTCGTACGGCGACGCTACTGTCGTGGGGGTAGTAGGTACCTAGAGGAAAGTATTGGCGAACAGGGGGAGTTGTGACCGAGGGCACAGAGATCAAGGCCCCGCCCGGCGGCGATCCGGAGAACGCCTGCCCGATCGCCCCCGTCGTCGACATCGTCTTCAGCCGCTGGACCACGCCGATCCTGTGGGCGCTCCACGAGTACGGCCGGCAGCGCTTCGTCGAACTGGAGCGCCGTATCGGCACCATCACACCGAAGGTGCTGACCCAGCGGCTGCGGCAGTTGGAGCGCGACGGGCTGGTGGTGCGCACGTATCACCCGGAGGTCCCGCCGCGCGTGGAGTACGAGATCAGCGAACTGGGGCGCAGTCTGGCGCCGTTGTTCGCCGCGCTGTCGGAGTGGTCCGTCAATCTGGGCGAGGTGGAGCGCGCGCGGGTGGCCTACGACGGGCGGGAGGGCGGCCGGGGCCGTTGATGAGCCCGGCGCGTCAGTCGGTGCGGCAGTGCTCCTCCAGATAGCCCGCCGCCAGCGCGCTCGCGCGGGTGAACCAGTCGGTCAGGACGGCGATCTCCTCGGCGGAGTAGTCGCCGAAGAGGTCCATCAGCCGGGCGTAGTACGGCTCGTAGATCTCTCGGATACGTGCTTCCGCGTCCGGCTGCGCGGCCACGCGCACCCGGCGGCGGTCCGCCGGGTCGGGGCGGCGGGTGACATAGCCCGCGCGCTCCAGGCGATTGAGGATGCCGGTCACCGCGCCCGTGGTGACGTGGGCCCGCGCCGCCAGGTCGCCGGCCGTGAGCAGGTTCTCGCCGGCTTCGAGGACGTACGCGAAGCAGGTGAGGTCCGTGACGCTGAGGCCGACCTGCGCGGCGATCGCCTGCTGCCCGACCATCGCTGTCGCGACGAGATGGTCCATCGCTGACAGGGCCTGGGCCGGGGAGGCGGAGGGGCGCGGCTTGGCTTGCATCTTCCTGATTACCTTAGCTTGCAAGAGATTTAGTGCCTAAACTTCTTACGGCGTGAGTGATTCTGGTGAGTGAATCTGGAAGGTGGGCACGTGAGCCAGTATGACGAGGGGCACACGGTCGCGGGGTGGACCGGAACGGGGATCGCGACGATCGGTGCCACGGTGCTGGGAGCGGGCATATGTACGGTTTCGGCCGTGCTCACAGGGGGCGGGCTGGGCATTCTGGCGGCAAGTGTTCTCGTCACCTGGGCCCTGCACCTGACCGGGTGGGGCAAGGCGCCGGGCGTCCGGCCGCGCGGGCAGTGGCCCATGGGGGCGCGTGACCTGACGGCGCGGGGCGGGCATCCGGACTGCTGGAGCTGCCGGCTCGCGGGGCGTGGCCGGCGTACGGCCGCGGTGACGTCCGAGGTGGTCGCCACTACGGCCGGGGAGCCCGAGCCCGCTGTCGCCGAGCCCGCTGTCGCCGAGGCCGGTCGGGTCGGTCGCTGAAGGGGCGTTGTCAGTGGCAGCCCCTAGGCTCGAAGAGCGATGGCACAGGCATGGAGATGCAAGGGGCTGCGCTGGTCGGCGGAGGGCCCCGAGCTGGCGTGGGACGGCGGTCGGCGCTCCGCGCTGACCTGGGGAAAGCGGGTGGCCTTCGGGGTCGCGGAAGGGGGAGTGCGGACATGCTTGGGAGCGCGGGGGCATACGTGTCCGGTGCGAGCGGTCGTGCCGGGGCGGAGCACGGGGGCGCGGTGCGAGGAGTGCGCGCGGCTGGACCGGGCGCACTCGGTGGCCGCCGACACGATCGCGGACGACCCGCGGCCGTACCACGTATATCTGGCCTGGTTCGGCCCCGGCATGACCAAGGTCGGCATCACCGCCCTTGAGCGCGGCTCGGCGCGGCTGCTGGAGCAGGGCGCGGTCTGCTTCACCTGGCTGGGCGCCGGACCGCTGATGGCGGCCCGGCGCACCGAGGAGTTGCTGCGGGCGGCACTGCGGGTGCCGGACCGGATTCCGTACGCCGACAAGCGCGCCGTGCGCTCCTCGCTGCCGGCGTCGACGGCGGAGCGTGCGGCCGAGGTCGAGGACCTGCACGCACGGGCGGTCGCCCTGGCGGGCTGGCCGGAGTCCCTCACCCGCGAGCCCTGCCAACCGGTCGACCACGCAGGGGCGTTCGGGCTCGCGGATCTCCCGGCCGCCGTCGGGGAAGTGGCCGAGCTTGTCGCGGGCGGGGCGGTGAGCGGGCGGTTGGTGGCGGCTGCCGGGCCTGACCTGCATGTGGAGACGAGCGGCGGGGTGGTCGTGGTCGACACGCGGTTGATGACGGGGTGGGAGCTGGTGCCGACGGCTGGCGACGGGGAACTGACGGTGCCGGTGCGGGAGTTCAGGGAGCGGGAGGTGGGTGTGCAGGACGGGTTGTTCTGAGAGGGGGGTGGTCACGGTCGGCGGGTGTGGTTGGGGCTCGCCGTCGGGCAAGGGTTTCCCAGGCGTCGCCTGAGAGCCTCCTGTGCGTTTCTCAGGAAAATCACAGGTTGCGGAAAGCGTGTTCTAAGAGCACACCGACAGGGTGTCCGCTATGACCACGACCTCGCCCCAGGGGCGCACCGAACTGCTGAGGCCGGACGGGAGCCCCGTCCGAGTGCTTGTGGTGGACGACGAGTTGTCGATCACCGAGCTGCTGTCCATGGCCCTTCGCTATGAGGGCTGGCAGATCCGCAGCGCGGGAGACGGCACCGGTGCCGTCCAGACCGCGCGCGAGTTCCGGCCCGACGCCGTCGTGCTGGACATGATGCTGCCGGACATGGACGGGCTGACCGTCCTCGGGCGGCTGCGGCGTGAGCTGCCGGACGTGCCCGTGCTGTTCCTGACCGCCAAGGACGCGGTGGAAGACCGTATCGCCGGGCTCACCGCCGGTGGCGACGACTACGTCACCAAGCCGTTCAGCCTGGAGGAGGTCGTCGCCCGGCTGCGCGGGCTCATCCGGCGTTCCGGCGCCGCCGACCGGCGGTCGGACTCCGTGCTCGTGGTCGGCGACCTGACGCTCGACGAGGACAGCCACGAGGTCTCGCGGGCCGGGGACAACATCCATCTCACCGCCACCGAGTTCGAGTTGCTGCGCTTCCTCATGCGCAATCCGCGGCGCGTCCTCAGCAAGGCCCAGATACTCGACCGGGTGTGGTCGTACGACTTCGGCGGGCAGGCCAATGTCGTCGAGCTGTACATCTCCTATCTGCGCCGGAAGATCGACGCCGGTCGCGAGCCGATGATCCACACCCGGCGTGGGGCCGGCTACCTGATCAAGCCCGCGGCGTCATGAGCGGGCGACGACGACCGCGTGCGCAGCAGCGGCAGCGGCGGGCGGGACAGCCGCGCACCCTGCGGACGCGCCTCGTCGTCGCGTCCGTGGTGCTGATCGCCGTGGTGTGTGCCGTGATCGGTACGGTGACGACGCTCGCGCTGCGGACCCATCTGTACGACCAGATGGACGACAAGCTGACCGAGGCCGTCGTCCGGGCGGCCGGCTTCGGCGGGCCTCCAGGTGATGACCTCAGCAAGGGCGCCATCGTCACCAAGGGGCGCCAGCCCTTCAACCTCGAGGACTTCGTGACGCGCGGCCCGCAGCCGTCCGGCGCGGTCATCGCCAAGGTCCAGAACGGCACCATCACCGAAGCCAAGATCGGCGAGAAGTCGGACAGCGCCACCGACGTCAGCGGGATGGCGGCCGACGACCTCAGCGAGTCCCAGACCGAGGCGCTCAACCGCGTCTCCCAGGACGGCGAGAAACACACCGTCGACCTCGGCTCCCTCGGTGAGTACCGCGTCGAGTACAGGACCGGCGACAACGGCAGCTTCTACGTCGCCATCCCCACCGAGGAATACACCAGCACCCTCAACACCCTGATGCTCATCGAAGCCAGCGTCACCGCCGCCGCCCTGGTCGCCGCCGGTATCGCCGGCACGGTGATCGTCGGCGTGGCCACCCGTCCCCTGCGCCGGGTCGCCACCACCGCCACCCGTGTCTCCGAACTCCCCCTCCACACCGGCGAGGTCAACCTCAGCGAACGTGTCCCCGAGTCCGAGACCGACCCGCACACCGAGGTCGGCCAGGTCGGTGCCGCGCTCAATCGCATGCTGGACCACGTCCACGCCGCGCTGCACTCCCGCCAGCAGAGCGAGATGCGGGTGCGGCAGTTCGTGGCCGACGCCAGTCACGAACTGCGCACACCCCTCGCCTCCATCCGCGGGTACGCCGAGCTGACCAGACGCGGCAGAGAGGAAGTCGGGCCCGACACCCGGCACGCACTCGGCCGTATCGAGTCCGAGGCCGGGCGGATGACCCTGCTCGTCGAGGACCTCCTGCTGCTAGCGCGGCTCGACGCCGGACGGCCCCTCCAGTTCGAGCAGACCGACCTCATCCCGCTCGTCGTCGACACCATCAGCGACGCGCGCGCGGCCGGCATGGACCACAACTGGCGTCTCGACCTGCCCGACGAGCCCGCGCTCGTCTCGGCGGACGCGGCACGTCTGCACCAGGTCCTCGTCAACCTGCTCGGCAACGCCCGCAACCACACCCCGCCCGGCACCACGGTCACTGCCCGTGTTCAGCGGCGGGGCCCGTGGCTGTGCGTGGACGTGGCGGACAACGGGCCGGGAATCCCGCCGGATCTGCTGCCGCACGTCTTCGAGAGGTTCGCGCGCGGCGACTCCGCGCGCTCGCGGACGACCGGTTCGACCGGCCTCGGCCTGGCAATCGTGGAGGCCGTCGCCACCGCGCACGGCGGTACCGTGACCGTCGACAGCGTGCCCGGGCGCACCATGTTCACAGTGCGTCTGCCGGCCCTGCCCGTGCCGCCGAGCCGCGAAATGAGCTGGCAACAGCACTCACAGGCACAGCACAGCGTCACCACATGGGTGGAACAGGGCGCCTGACGAAAGTCGGTTCCATGCGAACCGACTCTTCTCCCGGCACCCTGCCGGCGCGGGAGCACCTCCCGGCCGGAGACGCCGGTACGCCTGTCCTGGACGTAGTGATCCCCGTCTACAACGAGGAGAAGGACCTCCAGCCGTGTGTGCTGAGACTGCACGATCACCTCAGGCGCACCTTCCCGTACGCGTTCCGCATCACGATCGCGGACAACGCGTCGACGGACACCACCCCCCGGGTGGCGTCGCGGCTGGAGGCGGAGCTCCCGGAGGTCAGGGCCTTCCGGCTGGAGCAGAAGGGCCGCGGCCGGGCGCTGCGGACCGTCTGGTCCGCCTCGGACGCCCCGATCCTCGCCTACATGGACGTGGACCTCTCCACCGACCTCAACGCCCTGCTGCCGCTGGTGGCGCCGCTGATCTCGGGCCACTCGGATCTGGCGATCGGCTCCCGGCTCGCCCGTAGCTCGCGCGTCGTGCGCGGCCCGAAGCGGGAGTTCATCAGCCGCGCCTACAACCTCATCCTGCGCGGCTCGCTCCAGGCCCGCTTCACGGACGCGCAGTGCGGCTTCAAGGCGATACGGCGCGATGTCGCCCAGGTGCTGCTGCCGCTGGTCGAGGACACCGGCTGGTTCTTCGACACCGAGATGCTGGTGCTCGCCGAGCGCGCGGGCCTGCGTATCCACGAGGTGCCGGTGGACTGGGTCGACGACCCCGACTCCACGGTGCACATCGTGAGGACGGCGACCGACGACCTCAAGGGCGTGTGGCGGGTGGGCAAGGCCCTGGCCGGCGGCTCGCTCCCGCTGGACCGGCTCGCCCGTCCCTTCGGCGACGACCCGCGCGACCGCGAGATCGAGGACGTACCCAAGGGCCTGGCCCGCCAGCTCCTCGGCTTCTGCGTCGTCGGCGGCCTGTCCACCCTCTTCTACCTCCTCCTCTACAGCGGCTTCCGCGTCTTCACCGGCTCGCAGATCGCCAACGGGCTCGCCCTGCTGGTCTCCGCGATCGCCAACACGGCGGCCAACCGGCGGCTGACCTTCGGGGTGCGCGGCCGAAGCGGCGCCGTACGGCATCAGGCGCAGGGCCTGGTCGTCTTCGCTATCGGCCTCGCCCTGACCAGCGGCTCGCTCGCCGCCCTGAACACGGCGTCGGCCAGCCCCGCCCACTCCACCGAACTGGCGGTGCTCATCGCCGCCAACCTCGCGGCGACGGTGCTGCGTTTCCTGCTCTTCCGGGCGTGGGTGTTCCCGGACCGACGCGACGCGGAGTCGACGGTCGTCGGCTCGCGCACCCCGGTCCACGGCACGTCCGCCCCTTTCTACTCCACGACCGCAGAGCACCAGCAGCACTACGGCCCGCTCCCGCAGCGCGCCCCCCGATACCCGTACGACACCACCCAGTTCCGCGCCGGTGAAGCCGCGGACGGCACCTGGAGGGACACCACCGTGCAGCTTCAGCCGGTTCGCCCGCACGACACCGACCCGAGGGACTCCCGATGACCGTCCACTACGACCAGCAGACCCACGAGACCCTCAAGCCCCACGAGACCCACGGGACCCACGGCAGAGACACGAGCCCCGCCACCTGGGGCCCACCCCCGGCCGCCGCGCCCGGCGCCGGTGAACCCAAGCAGCCCTTCGTACGGCGGCTCTGGCGCGGCCGGCCCGAGGACCCGCGCTGGGCGCGCCCGGCCTTCCTGGGCCTGTTGCTCGCCACACTCCTCCTCTACCTCTACAACCTGAGCGCCTCCGGCTACGCCAACTCCTTCTACTCGGCGGCAGTTCAGGCCGGCAGCCAGTCCTGGAAGGCCTTCTTCGTCGGCTCGCTGGACGCGGCCAACGCCATCACCGTCGACAAGCCCCCGGCCTCCCTGTGGCCGATGGCCCTGTCCGTCCGCCTCTTCGGACTCAGCTCGTGGGCGATCCTGCTCCCCGAGGTCCTCATGGGCGTCGGCACGGTGGCCGTGGTGTACGCGGCCGTACGCCGCCGGTTCAGTCCCGCGGCCGGCCTGATCTCGGGCGCGGTGCTCGCGCTCACCCCGGTCGCGGCGCTGATGTTCCGGTTCAACAACCCGGACGCGATGCTGGCCCTGCTGATGTCCGTGGCCTGCTACTTCGTCATCCGGGGCCTGGAGGACGGCCGTACGAAGTGGCTGGTGTGGGCCGGTGCCGCGATCGGCTTCGCGTTCCTCGCCAAGACCCTCCAGGCCTTCCTGATCCTGCCGCCCCTCGCGATCGTCTACGCGGTCTGCGCGCCGGTGTCGGTGAGGAAGCGGATCGGTCAGCTCGCCGCGGGCCTCGCCGCGATCGTCGTCTCGGGCGGCTGGTGGGTCGCGATCGTCGAACTGTGGCCCGCCTCCTCCCGCCCCTACATCGGCGGCTCGCAGAACAACTCCTTCCTGGAGCTGACCTTCGGCTACAACGGCCTCGGCCGGCTCAACGGCGACGAGACCGGCAGCGTCGGCGGCGGTGGCGGTGGCGGCAACGGCGGCGGCAACTGGGGCGAGACCGGCTGGGACCGGATGTTCGGCTCCAGCATCGGCGGCCAGATCTCCTGGCTGATCCCGGCCGCGCTGATTGTGCTGGTCGCGGGCCTGGTGGCCACGCGCAAGCTCAGGCGGGCGTCGGTGACGCGCGGTTCGTTCCTGGTCTGGGGCGGCGCGCTGGTCACGACCATGCTGGTCTTCAGCTATATGCAGGGCATCTTCCACGAGTACTACACGGTGGCGCTCGCCCCGTACATCGCCCCGCTGATCGGCATGGGCGCGGCGCTGCTCTGGGAGAAGCGCGAGAAGGTGTGGGCGTCGCTGACCCTGGCGGGCGCGATGACGGCCACCGCGGTCTGGGGCTATGTCCTGCTCAACCGCTCCTCGGACTACCTCCCCTGGCTGAAGTGGCTCGTGCTGGTCGGCGGTCTGGCCGCGGCGCTGGGCCTGATCTTCGCGTCGAAACTCGGACGCCAACTGGCCATGTTCGTCGTCGGGTTGGGTCTCGTCACCGCGCTGGCCGGTCCGACGGCGTACACCCTCACCACGGTGAGCGAGGGTCACTCCGGCTCGATCGTCACCGCGGGTCCCGCGGTCGCGGGCGGCCGTGGCGGCCCCGGCGGTGGCCGTGGCATGGACGGCGGCCCCGGTGGGGGCGGCATGCCCGGCCAGAACCAGCAGGGCGGCCAGAACCAGCAGAACGGCAACGGCTTCCCCGGCGGCGGCCTGCCGGGTCAGCCGAACGGCAACGGCAACACCCAGGGCCAGGGCCAGAACCGGCAGGGCGACGGCCGGATGGGCGCCGGTGGCGGCATGGGCGGTCTGCTCAGCGGGGCCAGCGTCGGCGACGAGGCCAAGGAACTGCTGGAGAAGAACGCGAGCCACTACACCTGGGCGGCCGCGGCCATCGGCGCCCAGAACGCCGCGAGCTACCAGCTCTCCACCGGCGAGCCGGTCATGGCGATCGGTGGCTTCAACGGCACCGACCCGTCCCCGACACTGGCCGAGTTCAAGGAGTACGTGGCGGACGGGAAGATCCACTACTTCATCGCCAGTGGCAGCGGCGGCGGCATGGGCGGCAGCAGCAGCGGCGCCTCCTCGCAGATCAGCTCCTGGGCCCAGGAGAACTTCGAGTCGGTGACGGTCGACGGCACGACCTTCTACGACCTGACGCAGCCGAAGAGCGACAGCTGACGGAGGGCGGCGGGCGGTGGCCCGGGGCACGCAACGGATGCGTGCCCCGGGCCACCGCCTTTGTCGTACGGCGGGAAACTGCGTTGTACGGTGTATAGGAATTGCCTTACGGTGTACAGCATGACTGCGTCCGCGTCCCCCCAGGAGCAAGCACCGAAGGCCCCAGCGCTGCCGGCGGCCGGCGGCCATCCGCAACGCTGGCTGATCCTCGGCGTCCTCTGCCTCGCGGTGCTCACCGTGGTGCTCGACAACACCGTGCTGAACGTGGCCATCCCCTCGCTCACCCGCGAACTGGGCGCGGCCACCTCCGACATCCAGTGGATGATCAACGCCTACTCGCTGGTGCAGTCGGGTCTGCTGCTCTCGGCGGGCAGCGCGGCCGACCGCTACGGCCGTAAGAAGATGCTGGTCGCGGGCCTGGCACTGTTCGGCGCGGGCTCGCTCGTGGCCGGCCTCGCCGACTCCACGGGACAGTTGATCGCGGCGCGGGCCGGGATGGGCGTCGGCGGCGCGCTGCTGATGACCACCGTCCTGGCCGTGGCGATCCAGATCTTCACGCCGGAGGAGCAGCCGAAGGCGATCGGTATCTGGGCCGCGGTGAACTCGCTGGGCTTCGCGGCCGGACCGCTGCTCGGCGGCTTCATGCTGGACCACTTCTGGTGGGGCGCGATCTTCCTGATCAACCTGCCGGTCGCGGTGCTCGCCCTGGTGGCGGTCGTGGCGCTCGTCCCGGAGTCGAAGAACCCGCAGGGCGACCGTCCCGACCTGCTGGGCGCGGTGCTCTCCACGATCGGCATGGCCTCCCTGGTCTTCGCGATCATCTCCGGGCCCGAGCACGGCTGGACGTCCGGCCGGGTGCTGGTGACGGCGGCCGTGGCGATCGTCGTGCTGGCCGCCTTCGCGTACTGGGAGAGCCGGATCCCGTACCCCATGATCGACATGCACTTCTTCCGGAACAGGCAGTTCATGGGGGCGGTCTCGGGCGGTGTCCTCATCACCTTCGGCATGGGCGGATCGCTCTTCCTGCTCACCCAGCACATGCAGTTCGTGCTCGGCTACGAGCCCCTGGAGGCCGGCCTGCGGACGGCACCGCTCGCCCTGATGATCGTGGCGCTGAACTTCACCGGTGTGGCGGCGAAGTGGGCGGCCCGACTGGGGACCCCGCTCGCCATCGGCCTCGGCATGGCGGTCATGGCGGCCGGCCTGGCCTCCATCGCCACGGTGGCCTCCGGCGGTTACACCGGCACGCTGCTGGGGTTGGTGCTCATCGGCGCCGGTGCCGCCGTCGCCAGTCCGGCGATGTCACACGCCATCATGAGCGCGATTCCGCCGGAGAAGGCGGGCGTCGGCGGGGGTATCAACGGGACGGTGGCGGAGTTCGGCACCGGGTTGGGGGTCGCCGTGCTGGGTGCCCTGCTCAACTCGCGGTTCGCGGCGCTGATCCCGGTTGCGGCGACGTCCCTGCCGGCGGCGATGTCCTCGGCGGACGGCGAGGCGGAGAAGGGACGGATCCTGAACGCCTTCTCCTCCGGGCTGGAGACCAGTTTGCTGGTGGGGTCGTTGGCCGTGTTGCTGGGAGGGTTGGTCGCGGGAGCGTTGCTGCGGCGGGCGGAACGGGCAGAGTCCGCCTAGGAACTCGGGGCATACCGTTGGGGGCGACTGCGGGGCCGTTGTGGCTGGTCGCGCAGTTCCCCGCGCCCTGAAGGGGCGCGTTCCGTGACCGGCGTCTCGAATGTCTAGGGAAGGTGCGCCATGGCCAGGGCAGCCCGGCAGTCCGCGCGGACCAGCGTCTGGCTGGAAGGCAAGGAGCGCCGAGGTGGGCGCGGTGGAGGTCAGCCCTCGGGGCTCGACCGGGACCGGATCACCGAGGTGACCGTACGGCTGCTGGACGCCGAGGGGCTGGCCAAGTTCTCCATGCGCCGGCTGGCCGCCGAGCTGAACGTGACCGCGATGTCCGTCTACTGGTACGTCGACACCAAGGACGACCTCCTCGAACTCGCCCTCGACGCGGCCTTCGGCGAGCTCACCCTCCCCGACCCGGACACCGACGAGGACTGGCGCGACCAACTGCGCGCGCTGGCCCGGGAGTACCGGGGCCTGCTGGTGCGCCATCCCTGGCTGTCGCCCCTGATCGGCACCTACGTCAACATCGGCCCGAACAGCCTGGCCTTCTCCCGCCTGGTCCAGCGAGTCGTCCGCAGGACCGGCCTGCCCGCGCACGGCCTGGTGGCGGCCATCTCCGCCGTCTTCCAGTTCGTGTACGGCTTCGGCACGATCGAGGGCCACTTCATCGCCCGTAGCACGGCGTTCGGAATGAGCCCGGACGACTACTTCCACCACGCGATGAGCACGGTGACCCAGTCCCCGGATGCCGCCGACATCGTCCAGGATTCCGCGGAACTCATGGAGGCCCGGGGCGGCGACACCGTCGAGGAGATGTGGCAGCGGGACTTCGAGTTCGCCCTCGACCTGCTGGTGGCGGGCATCGAGGCGATGGTCGAGCGGACCGGGCACGAGTAGCGCCCTTGGACGTCGCACCCGAACGGGGCGGCGTGCTTCGACCGGATGTCGAGGCACGCCGCCCTCGGGTGGACGAGTCGCGGGAGTGACCCGCGTTGTCATGACGCCTGTTTCTAGTCGTCTGTTTCTAGTCGTCTGTTTCTGGTCGTCCGTTTCTGGTCGCCTATTTCTGGTCGTCGTTGAACCTCGCGGCCGACCAGCGGTAGCCGAGCACCGCGAGCCCCAGACACCAGCCGACGGCGATCCATCCGTTGTTGCCGATCTCGGTGCAGAGGAGCAGGCCGCGCAGCGTCTCGATGGCCGGCGTGAACGGCTGGTACTCGGCGATCGGCTGGAACCAGCCCGGCATGGCGTCCAGGGGGACGAAGGCGCTGGACAGAAGCGGCAGCAGGATCAGCGGCATCGCGCTGTTGCTCGCGGCCTCGGCGTTCGGGCTGACCAGGCCCATGCCGACCGCGATCCAGGTGAGCGCCATGGCGAAGAGCGCGAGCAGCCCGAACGCCGCGAGCCACTCCAGGACGGTGGCGTCGGTGGAGCGGAAGCCGATGGCCACGGCTACGGCGCCGACGAGCACCACGCTGACGATGGACTGCAGCACGCTGCCGATGACGTGTCCGATGATCACGGAGCCGCGGTGGATGGCCATCGTGCGGAAGCGGGCGATGATGCCCTCGGACATGTCGTTGGAGACGGAGACCGCGGTACCGATCGTGGTGCTGCCGATGGTCATCAGCAGCAGGCCCGGGACGATGTAGGCGATGTACACGGAGCGGTCCGGAGCGCCGCCGCCGATGCCCACGCTCATGGTGTCGCCGAAGATGTAGACGAAGAGCAGCAGCAGCATGATCGGGGTGAGCAGCAGGTTCAGCGTGAGGGAGGGGTAGCGGCGGGCGTGCAGCAGATTCCGCCGCAGCATGGTGGACGAGTCGCGCACGGCGAGGGACAGGGTGCTCATCGGGCGGTCTCCTTGGACTGGTTCGGCTGATGCGGGATGTCGGCGCCGCCGGTCAGGGCGAAGAAGACGTCGTCGAGGTCGGGGGTGTGCACGGACAGCTCGTCCGCCTCCACGCCGGCCGAGTCCAGCCGGTCGAGGATGGCGCGCAGTTCGCGCTGGCTGCCGTCGCTCGGGAGCCGCAGGGCGAGGGACTCGTCGTCGCGGGAGGCTTCGCGCAGGGCGGAGGCGGCACTCCGGTACGCGGCCGGGTCGGTGAAGCGGAGCTGGACGTGCCCGCCGGGGACGAGCCGCTTGAGCTCCTCGGCGCTGCCCTCGGCGACGATCCTGCCGTCGTTGAGCACCGCGATGCGGTCGGCGAGTTGGTCGGCTTCTTCCAGGTACTGGGTGGTGAGGAAGACGGTCGTGCCGCCGGACACCAGCTCGCGGATGATCTGCCACATGTTGTGCCGGGAGCGTGGGTCGAGGCCGGTGGTCGGCTCGTCGAGGAAGATGATCCGGGGGCGGCCGACGAGAGTCATGGCGATGTCCAGGCGGCGTTTCATTCCGCCGGAGTAGGTGGAGGCGGGCTTCTTCGCGGCGTCGACGAGGTCGAAGCGCTCCAGCAGGTCGGCGGTGACCTGCCGCCCTTCGCTCCGCGAGAGGTGGTTGAGGTCGGCCATGAGGAGCATGTTCTCCTCGCCGGTGATCAGGCCGTCCACGGCGGAGAACTGACCGGTGACACCGATCGCGGCACGCACCGCCTGGGGGTCGGCGGCCAGGTTGTGGCCGCCGATGTGGATGTCGCCCGTGCCGGGGTCGGCGGAGATGAGCGTGGACAGGATCTTCACGGCGGTGGTCTTGCCGGCGCCGTTCGGGCCGAGCAGGGAGAAGACCGTTCCTTCCGGGACGGCCAGGTCGACGCCGTCGAGGACGGTCTTGTCGCCGTAGGACTTGCGCAGCCCGTTCGCCGCGATGGCCAGATCGGTCATGAGGAGCGCTCCTTTTGGGGCTGCGGTTTACAGGCTGCGGGCGGTGATGTCGCCCTGGGAGGTGGTCGCCCGGATGTTCAGGCCGGCTGCGCCGTCGGTGTTCTTGAGCGCGTTGTGGATCCGGCCGTGGCCGGTGCCGGCGTTCAGGGAGGCGGAGACTCCGCGGGCGGCGCCGACCGACACGTCGCCCATCTGGGTGGTCAGCACGACCCTGCCGCGCACGGCCTCGGTGATCTGGATGTCGCCCTTCTGGGTGCTGATCTCGGCGGGGCCGCCCAGGCGGCCGACCGAGATGTCGCCGGCGAGGGTGGTGAGACGGGCGCTTTCGGTCTCGTCGAGCTTGACCGTGGCCTGCTGGCCCTCGAAGGTGACGTCGCCGAGCCGTCCCACGCCCCGGAACTCGGCGCTGGCCGCCTTCGCCTCGACGCGGGAGCCGGCGGGCAGCTGGACCGTCACCTCGATGGATCCCGAGTGGCCGAGGATGCGGTTGGTCGCCGCCGGGACCTCGATCCGCAGGACGCCGTCGCCGTAGCCGACCTCGGTCTGTTCCGCCGCCTTCACGTCGCGGCCCTTGGAGGCGTCCGCGGGGAGGATCTCGACCGTGGTGTCGGCGCGGTCGGCGGCGATGATCCGGATGCGGCCCGCGGGGATGTCGAGGACGGCGGAGACCGGGGCGGGGGTGTCGAACTTCTGCATGGTGCTCTCCTGTGCTCGCTGGTGTTTCCGACTACGGAAAAGCTACGTTGCGTTCATGAAATCGGCAACGATGCCGTTGCGCAGAATTGCAATCAGTGCAGGCAGTGGCCAAGAAATCGTTGCAATGGTTCTGCTTCTAATGCAACAACCCTCGCCTTGATCGTTGCAATGAACTAAGCGTGAAGGCTATGCTGAAGACATCAACGGAGCACCAGAGGGAGATCGCGATGCCGGGAGGCAGGCTCACCCAGCAGGAACGCCGGCAGATCGCGCTGGGGCTGGCCGACGGGCTCGCCTACGCGGAGATCGCCAGGCGTCTCGACCGCCCCACCTCGACGATCACGCGCGAGGTGATGCGCAACGGCGGCCCCACCGCCTACCGCGCCGATCTGGCCCACCACGCCACCGAACGCCGCGCCCACCGGCGCAGGCAGGCCACACCCCAAGGGCCGGAGGCGCCCGCGCAGGCCCACGGACGCGACGCCGAGGCCGTGCGCGTGTACACGGAGACGTTCACGGCCCTCTTCATGCAGCAGGGCCTTCCCAAGATGACATCCCGGGTGCTGGCCTGCCTCTACACCACCGACGCGGGTAGCCTCACCGCGTCCGAACTCGCCCAGCGCCTCCAGGTCAGCCCGGCGTCCATCTCCAAGGCGGTCACGTTCCTGGAAAACCTGGACCTCATCCGCAGGGAACGCGACGAACGCCGCCGCGACCGCTACGTCGTCGACAACGAGCTCTGGTACCAGGGGATGATCGCCGCCGCCCGGTCCCAGGCCCAGCTCGCGGAGACGGCACGCCAGGGCGTCGGCATCCTCGGCCCCGGCACCCCGGCCGCCGTCCGCCTGGAGAACATCGCCCGCTTCGTGGACTTCGTCGGCGAGAGCATGATCCGCGCCGCGGAGCAGGCCCGTGAGGTCCTGTTCACGGACGCGGGGGCGAACGAACGGTGAGCCTCAGTCCCCTTCGACCAGGCGCGCCGGGAACCCACCGGTCGCCACCGGCCCCCACTTCTCCGGCGTGATCCGAATGATCGACTTCCCCTGCTTCAGCATCGCCGCCCGGTACTCGTCCCAGTCCGGGTGCTCCCCGGCGATGTTCCGGTAGTACTCCACGAGCGGCTCCGCGGACTCCGGCGAGTCGATCACCTCGGCGGAACCGTCGATCTGCACCCACGGCCCGTTCCAGTCGTCGCTCAGCACGACCAGGCTGACCCGCTCGTCCCGCTTGGCGTTGCGCGTCTTGGCCCGCTCGGGATACGTGGAGACCACGATCCGCCCCGAGTCGTCGACCCCGCAGGTCAACGGCGAGGCCTGCGGGCTGCCGTCGGCCCGCCGGGTGAGCAGGAGGGCGCGGTGCCGGGGACGTACGAAGTCCAGCAGGTCTTCGAGCGAAACACGGGTGTTCGTCGCGATGTTCGGTGCCATGGGCGTCAGCCTAGGGGCTGGCGGGCCCTCTCAGCCTGACCCCGGCGTGGCTACCCTTGCGGCAGCGTCTCCCCCTGCACCGCCTGGATGTCCAGCTCCACCCTCAGCGTCGTACCGATCGCCGCGATCCCCGCCTGCACCACCTGGTTGTAGTTCATGGCGAAGTCGTCCCGATGCAGCTCCGTCGTCGCGCGGAACGCCGCCCGCGTCCCGCCCCACGGGTCGGCACCGGTACCGAGGTAGGCCAGGTCGAGGTCGACCGGCCGCACGACACCGTGCATGGTCAGCTCGCCCCGCACCGTCCAGCGGTCGGTGCCCGTGGCCGCCGTGAGGCCCGTCGAGCGATAGGTGATCTCGGGATACTTCTCGACGTCCAGAAAGTCCGGCGACTTCAGATGCCCGTCCCGCATGCCGTTCCCCGTGTCGATCGAGTCGGCCCGGATCACCGCCTCCACACGGGACTTGGAGATGTCGTCCGGCGCGATCTCGATGGCGCCGGAGAACTGGGTGAAACGGCCGTGCACGCTGGAGATGCCCAGGTGCTGGGCGACGGCGGCCACGCTGGAGTGCGCCGGGTCGACGGTCCACGGCCCGGGCGGCGGCAGCTCGGTGCCGCCCCGGCGGGCCAGCGTCACCGTGCCGACCTCGGCGCGGCCGCTCGCGGTGACGATCGCGCTCGCGGCGGCGGGCGCGTAGCCGACGGCGGTGACGATGACGGTGTACGCCCCCGCGGGCAGCGGATTCGCGTCCCGTACGGCCCCCTCCGCGTCCGCCTCCACCCGCAGCACCTGCGCTCCGGTCATGTCCGTCACCGTGACGACCGCGTGCGACACGGCCCAACCGTCCCGGGTACGGATCCTCGCGGTCAGTCCCATCTCACGTACTCCTCAGCCTGAAGCTCTCCAAGAAACCGGCCCGTGGTGTGCGGCGCACCTCCGCTCGGAGCGCGCCGCCACACCACGGGCCGGGGTTCGACTAATCGCCGGGGTGGGCGAGTTCGATGTCGTGGTCGTCGACGCCGCGACCGGTCACCGTCAGCGCGGTCGCCACCGGCGGGTAGCCCGTCGCGATGACCGTGTACTCACCGCCGTCCAGGTCGGTGAAGGCGTACGCCCCGTCCGGACCGGTGGTGGCGGTGCCGACGACATTGCCCGCGGCGTCGACCAGGGTGACCCGCGCGTCGGCCAGCGGCCCGTGCGGCGCCCGTACGACGCCCTGGACCTCGGCACCCGCCTCCAGATCGACCTCGATCCGGGTGACCCCGGTGCCGCCGATCTCGACGGGCAGGGCGCGCGGCCGGTATCCGGCGGCGTTCACCGCGACGGTCACGGCACCCGGCACCAGCTCGGCGAAGCTGAACTCGCCCTGCTCACCGGTGGCCGCGGTGGCCAGCAGATCCCCGCGCACGTCGGTCACGATCACCATCGCGTCCTTCACCGGCAGCGCGCTCTGCACCGTGCGGACGACACCGCTCAGCCCACTGGTGCCGCTGAGCAGGATGTCGTAGGCCACCGGGTCGTCGCCGTTCACGACGATCGTGGACGCCTGCGGCTGGAAGCCGTCGGCGGAGGCGATCAGGACGTACGAACCCGCGCCCGGCGCGTCCACCGCGTAGGAACCGTCGGCGTGTGCCACCGACCGGCCCAGCTGCCGTCCGGCCAGCGAGATCAGCGTGACGGCGGCCTGCGGCACCGGCGCGCTCTCGGCGCCCCGCACGAAGCCGCGGACCGGGACACCGCCGGCCGCACCGCCGGTCTCCTCGGGGCGGGCCACCGTGGCCACGGCGGCGAGCTTCCGGGTGGCGTCGGCAGCGGCCTCGGTAGCGGCCTCGGTCTCGGCGGAGGTGACGGCCCAGCTCGGCACCCGCTCCTCCGTGGCGGCCGGCGCGGCTGCCGCGCTCTGGGCCGGCGCCGGGTTCTCGGCCTCGGCGGCCTGCGCCAGGGCGCCCTTGGTCTTCAGCGGGACCTCCTTGATGAACAGGGCGAACAGCAGGGCGAGGAAGGCGATCGGCGCGGCGTACAGGAAGACGTCGGCGACGCCGTGGCCGTACGCGCTCTCGATGACCGTGCGCACCGGGCCGGGCAGCGCGTCGAGGTCGGGGATCTCACCGTGGCCGGACGTGCCCTGCACGCCGAGCTTGGTGAGGCCCTCCTCGGCGTAGTGCGTGATCCGGTGGCTCAGGACCGCGCCGAGCGCCGAGACGCCCATGGCACCGCCGAGGGAGCGGAAGAAGTTGACGACCGAGCTCGCGGCGCCCAGGTCGCTCGGGTCCACCTGGTTCTGCGTGGCGAGGACCAGGTTCTGCATCATCATGCCGACGCCGAGACCCAGCAGGGCCATGAAGATCGCGACGTGCCAGTACTCGGTGTCGTAGCGGATCGTGCCCAGCAGTCCGAGGCCCGCCGTCACCAGCACACCGCCGGCCAGCAGCCATGCCTTCCAACGGCCGGTGCGGGTGATGACCTGGCCGGAGACGGTCGACGAGATGAACAGGCCGACGATCATCGGGATGGTCAGGACGCCGGACATGGTCGGCGACTCGTTGCGCGCCAGCTGGAAGTACTGGCTGAAGAAGATCGTGCCCGCGAACATCGCGATGCCGACGAACAGGGAGGCCAGCGAGGCCAGGGTGATGGTGCGGTTGCGGAACAGGCGCAGCGGGATGATCGGCTCGCTCGCCCTGGACTCGACGAAGATGAAGATCAGCAGCAGCGCGAGCGCGCCGCCGGTCATCGCGTACGTCTGCCAGGACAGCCAGTCGTACTTGTCACCGGCGAAGGTGACCCAGACCAGCAGCAGGCAGACCGCGGCGGTGATGAAGAAGGCGCCCGCCCAGTCGACCTTGACCTTCCGCCGGACGACCGGCAGGTGCAGGGTGCGCTGGAGCACGATCAGGGCGATGACGGCGAAGGGCACGCCGACGTAGAAGCACCAGCGCCAGCCCAGCCAGTCGGTGTCGGTGATGACGCCGCCGATCAGCGGGCCGCCGACCATCGCGGTGGCGAAGGTGGCGCCGAGGTAGCCGTTGTACCGGCCGCGCTCACGCGGGGAGATCATCGCGGCCAGGATGATCTGCGCCAGCGACGACAGACCGCCCATGCCGATGCCCTGCACCGCACGGAACGCGATCAGCATCCCGGAGTTCTGCGACAGACCGGCGAGCGCCGAGCCGGCCACGAAGACGACGAGGGCCAGCTGTATCAGCAGCTTCTTGGAGAAGAGGTCGGCCAGCTTGCCCCACAGCGGGGTGGACGCGGTCATCGCCAGCAGCGACGCCGTGACCACCCAGGTGTAGGCGCTCTGGCCGCCGCCGAGGTCCTTGATGATGTCGGGCAGAGCGTTGGAGACGATCGTCGACGACAGGATCGCGACGAACATGCCGAGCAGCAGCCCGGTCAGCGCTTCCATGATCTGCCGGTGCGACATCGGGGCACCGTCGGCGCCTGACGAATGCTTGGCGTGCGCCCGCACACCGGCTGGTGTGGTCGTTGCCATGAAGTTCCTTTTCCTACTGGGTGATCGCGGGTGTACGGGTGGGGTGTTCGGGTTCGTGCGGCGCCGGCGGTCTGTGCGTGGACCGGCAGTCGTCGAAGCTCGCCCGCAGCCGGGTCATCAGCCCGGTGAGCTGGGCGACCTCCTCGTCGGTCCAGTCGCTCAACCGCTCGGCGAGCAACTGGGTCGTCCGCCGGGACATCTCCCGGACGCGCTCCTCGCCCGCCGGGGTGAGGCGCAGGATGCGGCTGCGCTTGTCCGCCGGGTCGGGGGAGCGCTCGATCCAGCCGCGCTCGGCGACGTGGGCGACATGGCGGCTGGTGACCGACATGTCCACGGCCAGCAGCTCGGCGAGCTTGCTCATGCGCATGTCGCCGTGGCGGCTCAGCAGTGTCAGTACGGCGGCGGAGCCGGAGGGACAGTCGGACGGCAGGATCCGCCCCATCTCCCTCTTCACGGCGCCGAAGGCGCTGAACTGACGGACCAGCTCCTCGTACTGCGCCTGCTCGGCCATCACACCTCCGTCGTTTGTTGCTTAGGGCAACCATAGAAGCACTTGGTTGCTACAGGCAAACAAATGAGGGTGTGCGCGACATAAAAACTTGGCAAAGGCAAGTGTTGCGAGCGTAAATGTGCAGGTGGGGCGGGTCCTGTGCCCCCCTGTGCAGGTACGGAGCCCCCACTTGGGCCGCACGGGCGGATTCGCTAGGGTCTCAGGCCATGGCTAACACCCAGGGCCCCCAGGGCAACCACGACCCCGCAGGCAGCACCCAGATGTTCCGTGCGTTCGTCGACGAGGGCCCGCAGGGCGGTCGGCAGCAGGCGGCCGCCTCCTCCGGTCCGCGCATCGGCCTGATCCTGGGCGTGATCGTCGCCGTGGCGATCGTGGCGGCGGTGGCCTGGCTGGCGCTCAAGTAGTCGCCGGCGGGCTCACTTCCACCGGACGGAGACGTCGCGCGTCTCGATGTGCATGCCGAGCGGCACCCGCCAGGCGTCCACACACACCGTCCAGGTCTTCTCCTTGTGTGCCCCGGCTCCGATCGGCGCCGGGAGCTCCCGCGTCGACTCGATCGTCGCCCAGTCGATGCCGAGCGCGCCGATGATGTGGGTGCCGAAGGTCACGGTGCCCGAACGCACGGCCGTACCGCCCGAGTTGTGGAAGCCGAGGGTCACCTTCTCGCACCAGCGCTCGTCCGCGGGCACCCGTTCGGGATCGCTCACGGTGAGCTTCGCGGGCGCGGGTGCCTGGGTGGGCGCGGACGTCGAGGGAGCGGGTGAACTGCCGGGCGGGGCAGCCGAGTCGGCCGGCCTGGCCGCAGGGCTGTGGGTGCCGCTCGGGGGTCGGGTGGGACTCTCCGGCTGTTCCTCTTCGCTCTCCGTTCCCTGCGAGGGTGCCGGAGCCCGACTCCCGTCCCGCCCGGAGGAGTTGCCGGAACCGCCACCCGCACTACCGGTGCTGACGCCGCCGCTCTCCGGCCCGTCGAGCGGCACCAGCGTCACCTCGCCCGTCGGCGCGACAGCCGTACCGGAGACGCGGGGCGGTCCTCCCGCCGCCCCCGTGGCGACGTAGCCGTCACCGCCCCCGCCGCCCCCGCACGCGGCGAGCATCCCGCCCAGGCAGACGACGGCCGCCGACGCGCCCATCAGGGCGCACCGACGGCCATGTGTCGAGGTCGTCCATGTCCGGCGAAGCATCGGGCCATGGTGGCTGACGCTTCGTCAAATATGAAGGGGTCAGTCGGAGATGAGCCCTTCGCGCAGCTGAGCCAGCGTCCGGGTCAGCAGCCGGGAGACATGCATCTGGGAGATGCCGACCTCCTCGCCGATCTGCGACTGGGTCATGTTGGCGAAGAAGCGCAGCATGATGATCCGGCGCTCGCGGGGCGGCAGTTTGGCCAGCAGCGGCTTGAGGGACTCGCGGTACTCGACGCCCTCGAGGGCGGTGTCCTCGTAGCCGAGCCGGTCGGCCAGGGAGCCCTCGCCGCCGTCGTCCTCCGGGGCCGGGGAGTCCAGCGAGGAGGCTGTGTAGGCGTTGCCGACCGCGAGGCCGTCGACGACGTCCTCCTCGGACACGCCGAGCACGGCGGCGAGCTCGGTCACCGTCGGGGAGCGGTCCAGCTTCTGGGAGAGCTCGTCGCTGGCCTTGGTGAGGGCCAGCCGCAGCTCCTGGAGGCGGCGCGGGACGCGCACCGACCACGACGTGTCGCGGAAGAAGCGCTTGATCTCGCCCACGACCGTCGGCATCGCGAACGTCGGGAACTCCACGCCCCGTTCGCAGTCGAAGCGGTCGATCGCCTTGATCAGGCCGATGGTGCCGACCTGGACGATGTCCTCCATCGGCTCGTTGCGCGAGCGGAACCGGGCGGCCGCGTAGCGCACGAGCGGGAGGTTGAGCTCGATCAGGGTGTCCCGGACGTAGGCACGCTCGGGGCTGTTCTCCTCCAGTGCGGCGAGCCGCAGGAACAGGGAGCGGGAAAGGGTGCGGGTGTCGAGATTCGCCGAGGCCGGCCAGGCCGGGACGTCGGCGGCCGGGAGGGCCGGTGCTTCGGCGGCCTCCAGGGCCGGTACGTCGTCGAGCGCGGCGTCGGGCGCGGACTCGCTCTTCGTGAGCGTGAGCACCTTCGAGCTGCCCTGGTCTGCGGACATGCCACCCCCTTTGGGTCGCGGGACGGTCGTGGCGAACGCTCCGATCGAGGAACGCCAGCCTTCACCTGAATACCGGAGCCGAAGCCACGGCAAACGCGCTTCCCGAAGAATGTCACATGTCGGCAACACGCTGTAGTGACATGTCGACATGTGAGACTCGAATCCGCCCTGGATAAAGGGGGTCTGACGGTATTTCGGGCCTGAACTGTCGGGATCCGCCCTGGTGAGCGATTCGCTCGCGACGGTGACCGCTCGATCCTGTATGCGGTTACGCGTCGATCCGGTTCGCCGAACGCAACCGCTGGAAGCTACGCGCGAGTAGCCTCGAAACGTGCATCTGGGATACCCCGAGTTCCGCACTGATTTGCGACTGGGTGAGGTTGCTGTAGTACCGCAGAAGCAGGATTCTCTGCTCGCGTTCGGGGAGTTGCACCAGCAGATGCCGTACGAGGTCCCGGTGCTCCACGCCGTCCAGGGCCGGGTCCTCGTAGCCGAGCCGGTCCAGCAGTCCGGGCAGCCCGTCGCCCTCCTGCGCCGCCTCCAGGGAGGTGGCGTGGTACGACCGCCCGGCCTCGATGCAGGAGAGCACCTCGTCCTCGGTGATGCGCAGCCGCTCGGCGATCTCGGCGGTCGTCGGGGTCCGCCCGAAGGCGGTGGTCAGGTCCTCGCTCGCGCTGTTGACCTGGACCCACAGCTCGTGCAGCCGACGCGGTACGTGGACCGTGCGGACGTTGTCCCGGAAGTACCGCTTGATCTCGCCGACGACCGTCGGCATCGCGAACGTCGGGAACTGCACCCCCCGGTCCGGGTCGAAGCGGTCGATGGCGTTGATGAGCCCGATGGTGCCGACCTGGATCACGTCCTCCATGGGCTCGTTGCGGGAGCGGAACCGGGCGGCCGCGTAGCGCACGAGCGGGAGGTTCGCCTCGATGAGCGCCCCGCGTACGCGGTTGTGCTCCGGCGTGCCAGGCTTCAGCTCCTTGAGCTCCCCGAAGAGCACCTGGGTGAGCGCCCGGGTGTCGGCACCGCGGCTGCGGGGCGGCGGGGACGTGGGAGGGTCCTCCTGGGTCGGGGCTTGAGGCGCAGTACTGGCCGGCACGGTCAACTCCACCTCGTGATCCATCAACTCATCCGTCAAAAGCGGTCATAGCATCACAAGACAGTTCATTGTGTTCAAGTACCGCATAATCCCGTGTTGGGGACGAAAGGGCTGCGTTAGACACGCGAAAGCCCCCCGCCGTTCCGGCGGAGGGCTTCACGGGGATCGGGGCGCCGCCCGGCTCAGAATTCGTAGTCGGCGATCACCCAGGTGGCGAACTCCCGCCACAGCGCGACGCCCGCCTGGTGCTCGGGGTGCTCCACGTACGCGCGCAGGGCGGCCGCGTCGTCGAAGGCGGAGTTGATGGCGAAGTCGTAGGCGATCGGACGGTCGCTGAGGTTCCAGCCGAGCTCCCAGTGCCGGATCTCGGGGATCTTGCCCTCCAGCGAGCGGAAGGCCTTCTCGCCCTCCACGACGCGCGGGTCGTCGCGCTCGACACCCTCGGCGAGCTTGAAGAGGACCAGGTGGCGGATCATGAGTACTCCCTAGACAGGCCCTAGCTGTCGCCTCCGTTGGCGATCCACGTCATGAAGTCGCCGATGGCCTTGGCGGCGTCCGAAATGCCCTCGAACCCTACCTGGACGTAGTCCGCCGCCTTGGCCGGGTCCGTGATGATCACATAGAGCACGAAGACCGCGAGCAGATAGACGGCGATCTTCTTGGAATTCACCGCCATCGCGGCCTCCCCTGTGGCTGCTGTGCTGTGACTGCCATGCCTGCCGTGCCGAATGAGTCGAAAGAGCCGAAAGGGGCCCGTGTTACCGGCGGTGAGTGTAACCTTCGCGCCTCACGGGAGATCAACAGCACGAAGGGCCCCGTCCTTCGACGGGGCCCTTCTTCGGCGGTAGCGGAGGGATTTGAACCCTCGGTGACTTGCGCCACACTCGCTTTCGAGGCGAGCTCCTTCGGCCGCTCGGACACGCTACCGAGGGAGACCTTACAGCACGCCTGGCCATGCTCTGAAATCGGTATTCACGGAGCTCGTACGCCGGGCTCGGCTCACCGCGCCCGAAAGAAGTCGGTGAGAATCCGGGCGCACTCCTCGGCGAGGACGCCCTCGATCACCTCGGGCCGGTGGTTGAGCCGGCGGTCGCGTACGACGTCCCAGAGCGAGCCCGCCGCGCCGGCCTTCTCGTCCCGGGCGCCGTAGACGACCCGGTCCACCCGGGACTGCACGAGCGCGCCGGCACACATGGTGCACGGCTCCAGCGTGACGACGAGTGTGCAGCCCGACAGCCGCCACTCCCCGAGCTCGGCCGCGGCCCTGCGAATCGCCAGCACCTCGGCGTGCGCGGTCGGATCGCCGGTCGCCTCGCGCTCGTTGTGCCCGGCGCCGAGCACGGTCGTACCGTCGGCGGACAGCACGACCGCGCCGACGGGGACGTCCCCGCCCCGGACGGCCAGGTGGGCCTCGTCCAGGGCGAGCCGCATCGCGGCCCGCCAGCGGTCGCGTACGGGGTCGGGCAGCTCGGGCGCCGGCCCCTGGTCGAACGAGGTCAGCGGACGGTCTCCAGCACCTCCGAGGCACCCAGCGCCTCGGCGATCGCGCTGAGCGCGTCCTCGGCGTCCAGGGCCTTCAGCTCCTTCTCGCTGACGCCGAGGTCGTCGAGGATCTCGCTGTCGCCGACGGGGCTGTGCGGGACCGCCTCGGCGGAGCCGCCGTCCTCGTCGTCGTCGGAGTCGCCGTCCGGCTCCTCCGTGCCGTCGAGGTCCAGGGCGTCCAGATCGGCGCTGTCGTCGTCGGGATCCCTGCCGAGCAGTTCGTCGGTGAGGAGGATCTCGCCGTAGCTGCTGCGGGCAGCTGCGGCGGCGTCCGAGACGTAGATACGAGGGTCGTCCTCGCCGTCGATCCGGACGACTCCGAACCAGGCGTCCTCCTGCTCGAGGAGCACGAGCACCGTGTCGTCCTCGGGCGAGGCTTCACGGGCCAGGTCGGCCAGATCCGACAGGGTCTCCACATCGTCGAGCTCTGTGTCGCTCGCTTCCCACCCGTCTTCGGTGCGCGCGAGCAGTGCGGCGAAGTACACCGTGACTCTCCCACTGGTCATAGGCGTGCCGGTTGGGGGTCCCCCCGGCGGAGGTTGGGGGCGGGGAGAGCTGTGCTCCGAGCCCACCCACTCGGAATCGTGGCAGAAACTAGGCGTTCAGGGGACGTCTTCGGCTCCCTGTGTCCGGCAGTTTTGACCGCATTGGCCCGAGGGGTTCCGCGAGCACGTCCGCGAAGGACTCACCAGCACACTCGTTGCCGCCACGTGCGGATCGTACGCGGCTTTACAGGTGCCCACGCACGCCCACCGCTCCAACGTCCCCGATGGACGCGGATCTTCCCCGCCGGCTCGCTCTACCAGCGGAACGTTCGCATACGCATGGCGTGGCGAAGGCGGGCCGCCTTGGCGCGGCGCGGCTGGACGCGGTCCCGCAGTTCGCGCGCCTCGGTGAGTTCCCGCAGGAACTGGGCCCGGCGCCGCCGGCGCGCGGCGTCGGTCTCCTCCTGCGAGTCCTGCGAGTCCTGCGCGGGATCCGCCGGCGACTCAGGATTCGGCATAGGTTCACCACCCCCGGTACGTCCCTCCCACATTCCCTCCGATGGGCGGTTTGATGCCAGCACACGGGTGAACGCGAGGCCCTGGGCTTGCTGCGCGTGGGGACGCCGGGCATACCCGGCCCGGTTAATGTTGTGGACATGCGCCTCCACGTCGTCGACCACCCTCTGGTCGCCCACAAGCTCACCACGCTGCGCGACCAGCGCACCGACTCCGCGACCTTCCGCCGGCTCGCCGACGAACTGGTCACCCTGCTCGCCTACGAGGCCACGCGGGACGTGCGCACCGAGGCGGTCGACATCCGGACCCCGGTCGCCGCCACCACCGGCGTCAAGCTCTCCCACCCGCGCCCCCTGGTCGTGCCGATCCTGCGCGCCGGGCTCGGCATGCTGGACGGCATGGTCCGGCTGCTGCCGACCGCCGAGGTGGGCTTCCTGGGCATGGTCCGCAACGAGGAGACGCTGCAGGCGTCCACGTACGCGTCACGCATGCCCGAGGACCTCTCCGGGCGTCAGGTGTACGTCCTGGACCCGATGCTGGCCACGGGCGGCACGCTGGTCGCGGCGATTCAGGAGCTCATCAAGCGCGGCGCCGACGATGTGACCGCCGTGGTGCTTCTGGCCGCGCCCGAGGGCGTCGAGCTGATGGAGCGGGAGCTGGCGGGGACGCCGGTGACGGTGGTCACGGCTGCGGTGGACGATCACCTGAATGAGCTCGGGTACATCGTGCCGGGGCTGGGCGACGCGGGAGACCGCCTGTACGGCGCGGCCGAGTAGCCCCCACACCACCGTGCCGCTACGGCGCCCACCGTGCCGCTGGGGCGCTGGGGCGTTTCTCAGCAGCCCTTCTTCGAGGTGGGCGTCGGCTTCGGTGCGGCCAGCGCGGCCAGCGCCTTGTCGGCGTCCGGCTTCTTGGCGAGGTCCTTGAAGGCGTTGCCGAGGATCAGGTCCACCGTCGTGTCCTTGCGGGCGGCGTCGGTGCGGCGTTCGGCCGTCGTGAGCTGGGTGGCCAGGACCGGCAGCGAGGTGTTCAGGGACGCGGCGGGGCCGAGCAGTATCCCGGTGCCCTTGACCTTCTTGTCGTAGGTCTTGGTCGCGTTGCCCACGTCGCCGATCTTGAAGCCGCGCTTCTTGAGTTCGTCCGCGGTCTTCTTGGCGAGCCCGCTGCGGGTCGTGGCGTTGAAGACGTTGACGGTGATGCGGCCCGGCTCGGGCGGCGGCGCGGTCGCGGTGGGCGAGGGGGGCGGCCCGGTCCCGCAGCCGGACTTGGGGCCGGCCGCCGAAGCCTTATCGCCGCCGCCCGTGAAGACGTCGATGAGCTGCAGCGTGCCCCAGCCGATCATGCCGAGCGCGGCTACGGAGGCGACGCCGATGGCGGCGAGCCTGCCGCGCCGCCGACGGGGCCGCATCCGTGGGTACTTGTCCCCCCGGATCCGGTACTGGCCGCCCATGCCGGAGGGAGTCAGCATGCTCATGGGCGCAGCGTAGTCCGCCCGAGCGGCAATGCCTACTAGATGATCATTCGAGGCCGCCCGGACCAACCCGAAAGGGGCAACAGGGGACGCCCGGCCGCGTCAGCCCGCGGTCAGTCCAGTTCCAGGACCCTCGCGTGCAGCACCTGGCGCTGCTGCAGCGCCGCGCGCACCGCGCGGTGGAGGCCGTCCTCCAGGTACAGGTCGCCCTGCCACTTCACGACGTGCGCGAAGAGGTCGCCGTAGAACGTCGAGTCCTCGGCGAGCAGGGTTTCCAGATCGAGCTGGCCCTTGGTCGTCACGAGCTGATCGAGGCGGACCGGGCGCGGCGCGACGTCCGCCCACTGCCGGGTGCTTTCCCGGCCGTGGTCGGGGTACGGCCGGCCGTTTCCGATGCGCTTGAAGATCACACGGAAAGCCTACCGGTCAAGACGTTCCGGGCGCAGCCATGGCGACGGAGTGCGACGGTGGAAAAGATGTGTCAAACCGGGATGAAACGGCAATCATCGCGGGAATGACGGCCGCTCCGAAGCCGGAACGGACCCGACCGGAAGCCGAGCTGGTGGCCGGGGGCGAGTCGAACAGGGTGCCGGATCGGAAAACGGTTCGGGTCCATGGGCCGGCCGGGTGAGTCGCCCCGGAGCGCGAACGCCGGAGCACGAGTGTGCGGAGGCCTGGCCGGAGCGACCGCCGCTCTGAGGTCGACGACGCGTCCAAGGCGTTCCTGGGCTCGATCACGCGGATCGTGCGGCTGATTCGCTCGAAAGGGGGCGGTGACGTCGTCCGCGCTGCACGGGCGATATGCACAGGCTGTGGACAAGGAGTCGGCGTGCGAGCGGCTCCACGGGGGCGGGGGCTCACCCGGTCGCTCTTCGGTACGGCGCGGCGGAGGCGATGACCCGGAGAAGCCCGCCTCCGCCGCGGCCGCGTCAGCCGCGCTCCCGGTCCTTCGGAGGCTGCGGCTTGTCCTTCTTCGCGTGCGGTTTCGGCGTGTTGCGTGCGGCCTCCGCGCGCAGCAGGGCGCGCAGGACCGCGTAGTGGTCGGTGGGCATGACTGTGCTCCTTGTGTCGTACTGACTGACCTCGTTGAGGGGGTCTGTCAGCAGCGCAGGACCACGGTGCGCAGGAGGTGCGGGACGTACGGCGGCCGGGGCGGCGCGGTGAGCCGCGGGACCGGTGAGGCGCAGGGCGCCGGCTTCGACGGCGGGGCCGGACGGGTGCGTACGGCTGTGCGCCGGTCGGTACGGGCCGTTGGCCGCAGGGCCGTGTCGAGGACGTCGTGCTCGGCGATCTCGGCGAAGGCGCCGGCGACTGTGGGCAGGGCGTGCGCCTGGGCGTGCGCGCCGGGCACGAGCAGAGCGAGGAGCAGCACGAGGGCCCGCAGCCAGGCGCGGCTGCGCGAGCGGCATCGTGCGGTACTCACGGAAGGTCATCTCCCCGGGGGCCGTACGGCGTTCATCCCGTTCGGCGGGAATCCGCCCGCTCGGCGTAGGGGCAGGGGGTGCGTATCACTGTGCGTGTCACCGTTCCCGTCACAGTCCTTGTCACAGTTCTTGCGGGACCTGACGGGCCATCCCCCGCAGCCGCAGAGCGGTGACGATCTCGACGAGGCCGACCGCCACCAGCCAGCACCCGCCGAGCACCATGAGCACGGTGACCGACTCGACCGGCGAGACGATCAGCACGATCCCGGCGAGGAAGGTGACGACGCCGAGGAGGATCTGCCAGCCACGGGCCGGCACGGACTGGTCGGAGGCGGCGGCCAGACTCTGGGTGATGCCGCGGATGAGCCAGCCGATCCCGATCCACAGGGCGAGCAGCAGGGTCGACTGCATCGCGCCGCGGAAGCAGAACAGGCCGAGCAGGATCGACAGGGCGCCGCTGACGAAGGCCAGCACCCGCAGCGAGGTCGTGCGATGCGTGCCGAAGGCGGCGACCAGCTGGAACACGCCGCTGGTCAGGAGGTAGAGGCCGAAGAGGATCCCGGCGACCCGGAGCGAGGCGTCCGGCCAGACGAGGATCAGCACGCCGAGGACCAGGGAGGCGACCCCGGTGACGAGCACGACCTGCCAGGCGGCACGGGAGAGGGCGTGCAGGGGGCCCTCGAAGGGCGGCTCGGGCTCATGCGACGCCGACGACCCCGGCGGCCCGGGTGAATGGCCGGAGTGAATCCGCCGGTCGTCATAGTCCCGGCCCCAGGGGGAGCCGCTCGGCGCCTCGTTCATGCTCCATGCTGAGAACGAGGCGGCGGGACGCGCCATTCGGGACGGGCCAGTCGGCTGACGACTGCTGCCGGCCGACCTCCGCGTCGTACTTCCACCGACGCCGAACGGCTGCGCCGGCATCGAGGGCCTCGCGGACATCGACGGCCGTGCCCGGCTCGACCGCCGGCTTGCCGAGTGACGGTCGGCATGCTCCGACTGCGCGCTTGCCGCGTGTCGGCCCCCGAACCCGACCCCGACGGCTGGCTTGCCGAGTGCCGGCCGCGCTCCCCTCGCGGGTACACCGGATCGGGAAACGCTCCGCGCGGCACAGCGACCCAGGCCAGCGCCTCGGCCCGCGCCTGGTGGTCGGCGGTCCGTGGCCCGCGCTCGGTGGTCGGCGGTCTGTGGTTCGTGCCCGGCGGCCTGGGCCTGCGCCCGAGCCTCGACGGCCTGCGTCCGTGGCCCGGTGGTCTGTGGTCCGCGCCCGCCGCTCGACGGCCTGTGGTCCGCGCCCGCCGCTCGGCGACCTGTGGCCCGCCCCTCGGCGGCCTGTGGTCCGCCCCTCGGCGGCCTGTGGTCCGCGCCCGCCGCTCGGCGACCTGTGGCCCGCGCCCCCCCGCTCAGCGGTCTGTGGTCCGCGCCCGCCCCTCGGCGGCCTGTGGCCTGCGCCGGATGGTCGGCGGTCTGTGCCCCCGCCCGTCCCTCGACGACCGGTGACCCCCGCCTGCCCCTCGACGACCTGCGACCCCCGCCCCCGCCCACCCCTCCACGCCCGCGACCCGGGCCCCACGCATCCGCGCAGGCGCCGTGGCACCCCCCGCAAGCCCCCGCCTACCTCCCCGCGCCCTTCGCCGCCTTCGCTGCCGCCTTCATTTCCTGTTTGTGGGCGCGCACCTTGGCCAGTGAGTCGGGGCCCGTGATGTCGGCGACGGAGCGGAAGGACTTGGTCTCGCCGTAGGCGCCCGCGGCCTCCTGCCAGCCGTTCGGGCGTACGCCCAGTTGCTTGCCCAGCAGGGCGAGGAAGATCTGGGCCTTCTGCTTGCCGAAGCCGGGCAAGTCCTCCAGGCGGCGCAGCAGTTCGCGGCCGTCGTCGACGCCCTTCCAGACGAGCTCGGCGTCACCGTCGTAGTGCTCGACGAGGTACTGGCACAGCTGCTGGATCCGCTTGGCCATGGACCCCGGGTAGCGGTGCACGGCCGGCTTCTCCGACAGCAGGGCCACGAACGCGTCCGGGTCCTGGGCGGCGATGTCGTGCGCGTCCAGGTCGTCCGCGCCGAGCCGGTCCGCGATCGTACGGGGCCCCTTGAACGCCCACTCCATCGGTACCTGCTGGTCCAGCAGCATGCCGACCAGCGCGGCGAGCGGGCTGCGGCCGAGGAGTTCGTCGGCCTCGGGATCCTGGGCGAGATGCAGGGTGACGTCCATGACCCGATCATGCCGCGCGCGCCACCCGGACGCGCGCGGGGGCAGGGGCGCGTCAAGGGGGGCGCGCCCCTGCCCGGTTCAGGCGCGCCAGTACCCCAGCGCGTTCACCCGCTGCTTCGGCAGACCCAGTTCCTTGCGGACGTACGAGGTGAGGGCCCGGGTCGTCGCCGTGTCGCAGGCGATCCAGACGTACGGGTCCGGCGTGCCCTTGAGGAGCTCGGGCAGGGTGTCCTTCACTCGGGCGACGAGGTGGGCCCCGGCGTCCCGCCTCGGCAGCGTCCGTACGTCGTGGCGGGACGCGGCGGTACGGAACGGCAGGCCGTCCTGCTCGCCCTCGAACCACACCGTCGCCGGGGTCGCGTCCAGGGTGCCGAGCAGCGAGTTGAGGGCGGGGAGTGAGGCCGGGTCGGCTATCGCGAAGACATGGGAGGGGGCGGGGTCGGGGTGCTCGAAGCCCGTGCCGTGGATGGTCGCCTCGATGGTGTCGCCGGGCTCGGCCGCCCGCGCCCAGTCGCTGGCGCACCCCTCGTGCAGTGCGAACTCCAGGCTGAAGGTGCCGGCCGCCGGGTCCGGGTCGACCAGGGTGTACGCGCGCTGATGGGGCTTGCCCGCGTTGTCGAACCACAGCCGGACCCACATGGTGGGGTGGACGCCGGTCGCCGCCAGCATGCCGCCGTCCGTGAGGTGGACCCGGCGGTAGTTCTCGGTGACGTCCTCGGCCCCCGTCACCGTGAACACGAAGTCCTTCGCGCGCAGCAGCTTCAGGACCGCGCCCTCCCAACCGTGCCCCTGCCCCATGGCTTCTTCACCCTTCAAGTACCATTCCCGCACCAATAACTTAGGGAAGCCTAACCTAAAGCAAAGGAGGGGCACAGGTGACCGGCGAGATCTTCCGCGATGCCTGGGGCATACCGCATCTCCGCGCCGACGGGGCGAGAGAACTCGCCCGGGTCCAGGGCCGCGTCACCGCCCTCGACCGCGCCTGGCAACTGGAGGTCGAACGGCACCGGGCGCAGGGCACCTCCGCGTCCTTCCTCGGCGCCGAGGCCCTGCCCTGGGACCGGTTCGTCAGACGGGCCCGCCTCGACGACACGGCGAGACGCTGCTTCGCCGAGCTGGAGGCGCGGGACGCGGAGACGGCGGGGTGGGTGCGGGCGTACGTCGACGGTGTCAACGAGGGACTCGCCGAAGGCGCCCGCCGCACCCCCGAGTTCGCGAAGGCCGGTCTGACGCCGGGCCGTTGGGAGCCATGGAGCCCGCTGGGCGTCTGGCTCGCCATCCACATCCTGTTCGCGGGCTTCCCGGCCAAGCTCTGGCGCGAGCAGGTCGTACGGCATCTCGGTGCCGACGCGGTGGGGCTGTTCGCCGCCGACGGGCCCGGCACCTCCGGCAGCAACGGCTGGCTGGTGAGCGGGGAGCGGACCGTCACCGGGCAGGCCGTCATCGCCGGCGACCCGCATCGCTTCATCGAGGAACCCGGCGTCTACCAGCAGATCCACCTCTCCTGCCCGGAGTTCGACGTCGTCGGCCTCGCCGTCCCGGGCGTCCCCGGCATCGCCCACTTCGGCCACACCGGCACGGTCGCCTGGGCCATCACCAACGCCATGGCCGACTATCAGGACCTGTACCGGGAGCGGCTGCGGCGCACCGGGGCGGGTGTGGAGGCCCTGGACCCGGACGGCGTGTGGCGCCGGGCCGTCCGGCACACGGAGGTCGTGGAGGTCGCGGGGGAGGGGCCGGTCGAGGTCGAGGTGATCGAGACCGAGCGCGGGCCGGTGGTGATCGGGGGGCCCGAGGGGCTGTCGGATGGTCTGCAGGAAGGTTCCTCCAGTGAGTTCCCCGAGGCCCCACCCCTCGCCGTATCCCTCCGCTACCCGCCCCGCGTCACCGCCGACCTCGGCTTCAGCGCCCTCCTCCCCCTCCTGCGTGCCCGCCGCGTCGCCGACGTCGACCGTGCCGTCGACCTGTGGGCCGAGCCGGTCAACGTCGTCCAGGCCGCCGACACCGAGGGCGGTCTGCTGCACCGCGTCGCCGGGAAGGTGCCGGTGCGGTCCGAGGTCAACGGCGTCCGGCTGGTGCCCGCCTGGGAGCCCGGCCACGAGTGGCGCGGCTGGCACGAGACGCCGCGCGGCGGGCTCACCGACGGCGTCGCCGCCATGGCCAACCAGCGCGGTGTCGCCGCCCCGCTCGGCGTCGAGTTCGCCCCGCCCCATCGCGCCGACCGCATCACCGCGCTGCTGGCGGAGAAGGCGCGCTGGTCGGCCGCCGACATGCCGGCGATCCACATGGACACCCGACTGGCCTCCGCAGAGCCGCTCCTGGACCTACTGCGCCCCCTCGACGCCCTCACCCCCGAGGCCGCCCGCATCCGGCAGACCCTCCTGAACTGGGACCGTCGCATGGACGCGGACAGCGCCGCGGCGGCCGTGTACGCGCGGGTGCGCGGTGCCGTCGTACGGCGACTCGCCGCGCACCCGGCCTTCGCCGCGCTGGCCACTCCGCCCGCCTACCCGGAGGTCCTCCTCCCCTGGCTGGCCCTGCTCCCGCGGGTCGGGTTCGCCCTCGAACACCTGCTGCGCGCCGAGGAGTTGTACGGCATCGACCGCGCCGAGACGGTTCGCGCGGCGGTCGAGGAGGTGGCCGCACAGCTGCCCACCGCGTCCCGGGAAACCTGGGGCGACACCCACCGCCTGGCGCCCTGGCGGGCCCTCCCCGACCCGTCGTTCGCGGAACCCGGCCTCTCCGGCGACCACGACTGCGTCCTGTGCACGTCGTCCGTCCCCGGCCTGACCGACCTGAGCGCGCGCGGTCCCGCCGCCCGCTACATCTGGGACCTGGCCGACCGCGAGGCCAGCCGCTGGGTGGTCCCGCTCGGTGCCTGGGGTGCCCCCGGCTCGCCCCATCACCGTGACCAACTCCCCTTGTGGCTCAAGGGAGATCTGGTCCCGGTCGTCACCGATTTCACCGAGTTCGAGAAGGAAACCGATGTCTGAGCTGCCCACGGGCGCCCGCGAAATCGCGCATCCCGTTCATCAACAGGCTGTGGACGGCTTCGGCACCGTCCGCATCCGCCCCCTGGACCCGCACGCCGACGCCGAGGCCGTCCACGGCTGGGTCAGCCAGGAACGGGCCTCCTTCTGGGGCATGAACGGCCTGACCAAGGACCAGGTGACCGAGATCTACGCCCACATGGCGACCCTGCACACCCACCACGCCTTTCTGGTCGTACGGGAGGACGTCCCCGTCGCGGTGCTCCAGACGTACGAGCCGGAGGCCGACCGCGTCAGTGAGTGCTACGACGTCCTTCCCGGTGACCTCGGCGTCCATCTGCTGCTCGCGCCCGCCGGTCCGCAGGGGGCGCGGCCCGGCTGGACGTCGGCGCTGCTGACCGTCGTCGCGTCGTACGTCTTCCGGACCCTGGACCGCACGCGGGTCGTGGTCGATCCGGACGTACGGAACGAGAAGGCCATCGCCCGTTTCCTCCGTCAGGGCTTCACGGCCGGCCCGGTGGTGGTGCTGCCGGAGGTCGACCTCCCCGACGTGTACATCCCGGAGAAGAAAGCTCAACTCGCCTTCCTGGACCGCGAGGTAGCGTTCGGGGTGTGACCCCGGAAGAACTCGTCGCGCACTACTCCCTCGAGCCGATCCCGCGCGAGGGAGGGCTGTTCCGGCAGACCTGGGCGGGGCCCGAGCTGTCCGACGGGCGGCCGCAGGGCACCGCGATCGTCGTCCTGCTCACCGCGGACGACTACTCGGCCCTGCACCGCCTGCCGTCGGACGAGGTCTGGCACTTCTACCTGGGCGACCCCCTGGAGATGCTGCTGCTCGCCCCCGACGGCACGTCCCGCACCGCCGTGCTCGGCCCCGACATAGCGCGCGGCCAGCACATCCAGCTCACCGTCCCGGCCGGGACCTGGATGGGCGCGCGGGTGGCGGCGGGCGGGTCCTGGACCTTCTTCGGCTGCACGATGGCACCCGGTTTCACCTACGAGGGCTATGAGCACGGCGACCTGGCGGAACTGACGGCGCGCTATCCCGCCGAGGCCACCCGGATCGCGGCACTGTGCCGCCCATGAGCGGACTCCTCGAAGGACAGGTCGCCCTGGTCACGGGCGCGGGCGGCGGCATCGGACGCGGGATCGCGACACGGTTCGCGCAGGAGGGGGCATCGGTCGCCCTGCACTGCCGTACGGCGGTGGAGACGGCGGACGAAGTGGCGTCCCGGATCCGGGAGTCGGGCGGACGGGCCGTCGTCCTGCGGGCGGACCTGACGGACGAGGACGCGTGCCGGCGCGTGGTGGCCGAGGCGGCCGAGTGGGGTGGCGGCCGCCTGACGGCGCTGGTCAACAACGCGGGTGTGCAACCCACGTGTGCGCTGCCGGGCATGTCGCTGGCACAGTGGCGGGCGGTCGTGGACACCAACCTGTCGAGCGTCTTCGCGTGCACGCAGGCGGCGGTGGAGGTCATGCGGGAGCGGGGTGAGGGCGGCGGTTCGATCACCCACATCGCGTCCATCGAGGCGAGCCGCCCGGCACCGCTGCACGCGCACTACTCCGCGGCGAAGGCGGCGGTACGGATGCACGCCCGGTCGGCGGCGCTGGAGTACGGCCGCTTCGGCATCCGCGTCAACTCCGTCTCACCGGGGCTGATCCACCGGGAAGGGCTGGAGGAGGCGTGGCCCGAGGGCGTACGGCGCTGGGTGGGGGCGGCGCCGGCCGGGCGGCTGGGGCGGCCGGAGGAGGTGGGGGACGCGTGCGTGTTCCTGGCGTCCGGGCTCGCGTCCTGGATCACGGGGCACGATCTGGTGGTGGACGGCGGAGTGTCGGCGCGGCCGACCTGGTGAGGGATTCCGTGACCCGACCGGAAAGCGCCCATGCCGGGGGTCGAAGCGGCAGCGCCCCTGCGCAACCCCGCATCCGAACGCGCTGAGTCCGCAGGGCTCCGCGTCCGTACATACCCCCGAGGCCTCAAGTCCGAAGACGGAGATGTGACCCACGTGGGGTGCGATGACCGACAACCGCTCCGCCGGCTCAAAGACCGGCGACGGCTTCAACGGCTGGTGCTGCTGGGCCCCCTGCTGGTCCTGTTCCTCCTCGGCGGCACGGGACCGGCATCCGCTCACGCCGCCCTCCGTGCCGCCGACCCCGAAGAGGGAACCGTCCTCAAGTCGGCCCCCCGTGACATCACCCTGACCTTCACGGAGTCCGTCGGCCTGCTGGAGGACTCCTTCCGCGTCCTGGGCCCCGACGGCCGACGTCTGCGCACGGGGGAGCCGCAGCACGGCTCGGACGGCGCCGAGACCGCCGGTGTCACGCTGCCGGCGAAGCTGGCGCAGGGGACGTACACCGTCGCCTGGCGGGTGGTGTCGGCAGACAGCCACCCGGTGTCCGGGGCGTTCACCTTCTCCGTCGGCAAACCCTCCCTCACCACGGCCACCGTGGACGCCGGCCCCACCGAGGACCCGGCGACCAGGGCCCTCTACAACATCGCCCGCTATCTGGCCTACCTCGCCGGCGCCCTGCTCATCGGCACCGCGACGTTCACGGCGGTCTGCCGTCCACCGGACGCCCCCGTTCTCCACCAACTGCTCAGGACGAGTTGGTGGGCCCTCCTCGTCGCGACCCTCGCCCTGCTGGTGCTGCGGGCCCCGTACGAGACGGGCGAGGGACCTCTCGGGTCCCTGAGCGTCGACTCCCTCACCCGCACGCTGACCGGCCGCCCGGGCGAGGTCCTGCTGGCCCGCCTGGCCCTCCTGCCGGCGGCCGCCCTCTACCTCGTACGACTGTCCAAGCGCCGTAGGCCCTTCGGCTGGACAGGCGCCGCCCTCGCCGTAGGACTCGCCGCGACCTGGGCCGCAGGCGAGCACGCCTCCGCGGGCATCCAGGTGCCGGTGGCGATGACGTCCTCGGTCCTGCATCTGCTCGCCACGGCGGTCTGGCTGGGCGGCCTCACGGCCCTGCTCGGCACGCTGTACCGCGCCCGGCTGACCCCGGCGGTGGTCACCCGCTTCTCGCGCCTCGCCTTCGCATCCGTGACGGTTCTCGTCGTCACCGGCGTCTACCAGTCCTGGCGCGGCCTCGGCTCCTGGGACGCGCTCACCGGCACGACGTACGGCAGGCTTCTGACGCTCAAGCTGGCCGGCGTGGTGCTGCTGCTCGCGGCGGCGGCCGTCTCCCGCGGCTGGACGGCCCGGCTGGCCACGGTCGACACAGCCGCGGAGACGGTCGTACGGGAGAAGGTGCCCGAGCCGTCCGGCGGCCCGCCGCTGCCCGAGCCGCCGCGGACCGACGTAGCGCCGTCCACGGACCCGCACCGCCGGGCGCTGCGCCGCTCCGTCCTCGCCGAAGTCGCCGTCGGCGCGGCGGTGCTGGCGCTCACCACGCTGCTCACCAGTACCCTGCCCGGCCGTGCGGAGGCCGAGGCGGCGGCCGGGGCGCCCGCGGTCGTCGGCGCCTCCGTGACCAACGTGCCCTTCGACGTCGGCACCCCCGGCGGCCACGGCAAGGTGCAGATCACCCTCGACCCGGGCCGGGTCGGCGACAACTCCATCGAGGCCCTCGTCTACGGCCCCGACGGCGGCGTGTCCATCGTCCCCGAACTGCGCGTCTCCTTCACGCTCCCGGCCAAGGACATCGGCCCCCTCGACGCCGAACTCACCGACAAGGGCGGCTACTGGGGCAACAGCTTTCTCAATCTGCCGATCGCCGGGAAGTGGGAGATGAAGGTGACCGTGCGGACGTCGGACGTCGACCAGGTGACCGAGACCGGCACCGTGGTCGTGCGCTAGTTCCGGGGGCGGCTCCGAACTACTGGGACAGGACCTGGATCAGCTGGTACGGGACCATGTACAGCCCGGCGTAGAGGAACAGCGTGCCGAAGACGCCGACGCCCAGGGAGCGCAGCACCCAGGTGCGCACGGGGAGCCTGGCCGCCATCCGCCCCGGGTCGCGCGGGTCGTAGCTGACCTGGAAGCGCTCCGGCGAGGTGCTGACGGGTTCGGCGGCGTTGTCGATCTCGCAGTCGTGCGGGACGCCGTCCAGGTCGGTGAACCGGAACATCCGCTTCTTGCCGTCATGGCGGTGGAAGGCCGCGAGGACGGAGATCCCGCGGCGGCGCAGGATCGCGCGGTCGTACAGCGTCTTCGCGGACACGCCGTACAGGTAGAGGCCGATGATCAAGGGCTTGGTACCGAAGAACCACAGGATCGCGCCGAGGAGGTCGGCGTGCGTGATCAGCGTGACCAGACCGGCGATCCAGCCCACGATCGGCAGGCCGATGGCGAGCACCGGCCCGGCATCCGCGAACGCCCTCCTGTGCCAGGCGGGTCGGACCGGTCCAGGCCGGACCTCGACCAGTTCGGCCCCGTCCCGGCGCTCCTCCTGAGCGTCCCGCGCGGGCAGTGCGGCGTTCACGGTCGCGACGAACACGTCCCGCGCCGACGCGGCGCGATGCGCGACCCGGTAGACGGCCGCGCTCGTCCCTTCCGGCGCGGTCAGCACCACCTCCACCCCCCGCGGGCGCTCGGTGGATCGGACCTCCTCGACGGCCGTCAGCGGTATGCGTCTTCGCACGCCGTCCTGTTCCAGCTGCAGTGACCCGTCCTCCAGCCACAGCGCGCCGCTCCGACCGCGCAGGGTCACGGAGGGGAGGTGTGAGGGCGTACTCGATGTCGTCATGGCCGAAAGGTAGCGGCGTGATCTTCATGAGGTACGCGGGTTCGATCATCTCGAAGGTGAACGAGGGTTCGAGATATCGGTCACGTTTCCGAAACGGCGATCGACATCTCTTGACGCATGACCTGACATACGGCTGTTATTGCGCCATCGTGTTCGGTCAAGTTGATTTCTGATCGGTTACGACGGACTTCGACACCCTCGACCCTCATGATCGAACCCTGCCACCAGGAGCCGTAGATGCAGCACTTCTCCCCCTCCGGTCTCTCACTGCCCTCGCCCGGTCGTCGCACCCTGCTGCGCGGCATAGGCGGCGCCGCCGTACTCGGCGCGGGCATTCCGCTGCTCAGCGCCTGCGGCGGCAGCGGCACGGCGAGCGACCCCAAGACCGTCACCCTCGGCTCCAAGGCGTCGGACGCCGTGCCGAAGAAGGCGTTCGCGGACATCTACGCGGCCTACAAGAAGAAGTCCGGCATCACGGTCGACGTGAACACCAAGGACTCCAACACCTTCCAGGAGCAGATCAACTCCTACCTCCAGGGCACACCGGACGACGTGTTCACCTGGTTCGCCGGCTACCGGATGCAGTTCTTCGCGGCCAAGGGCCTGGCCACCCCGATCGACGACGTGTGGAAGACCATCGGGGACAACTTCCCCGAGGCGATGCACAAGCTCAGCAAGGGCGAGGACGGCAAGTACTACTTCGTGCCGCTGTACACGTACCCGTGGGCGATCTTCTACCGGAAGAGCGTGTTCCAGGCGAACGGCTACGAAGTCCCCACCACCTGGGACGACTTCGTCGCCCTGTGCAAGCAGATGCAGAAGGACAAGCTGGTCCCGATCGCCTTCGGCGACAAGGACGCCTGGCCCGCGCTCGGCACCTTCGACCAGATCAACTTCCGCCAGAACGGCTACGACTTCCACGTCGACCTGATGGCCGGCAAGGCCTCCTGGACCGACGCCAAGGTGCGCAAGGTCTTCGACCTGTGGACCGAGATCCTCCCGTACCACCAGGAGGGCGCCGTCGGCCGCACCTGGCAGGACGCGGCCCAGACGCTCGCCTCGAAGAAGGCCGGCATGTATCTGCTCGGCACCTTCGTGGCCCAGCAGTTCACGGACAAGGCCGCCCTGGACGACCTCGACTTCTTCGCCTTCCCGGAGATCGACCCGCAGTTCGGGCAGGACACCGTCGAGGCGCCGACCGACGGCTTCATGATGAGCAAGAGCCCGAAGAACAAGGCCGAGGCCGTCAAGCTCCTGGAGTACCTGGGCACTCCGGAGGCCGAGACCGTCTACCTCAAGTCCGACCCGAGCTCGGTCCACGCCTCCACCAAGGCCGACACCTCGTCGTACACCGCGCTGCAGAAGAAGGCGTACGACATGATCGCCGGCGCCAAGTCCCTGACCCAGTTCATGGACCGGGACTCCCGCCCCGACTTCACCTCCACGGTGATGCAGCCCGCGCTGCAGAAGTTCATCCGCGACCCCAAGGGCGTGGACAGCCTGCTGTCCTCGATCGAGCGCCAGAAGAAGACGATCTTCGCGTCGGGCTGATCGACATGACCACAGAAACCACCAAGGAGATCCCGGAGGCGGCCGCCGTGCCGCCTCCCGGCGCTGCCCGCGCGAAGAAGGTGCCCGACGGGCACCGCCGCCTGCTGACCCGCCGCGACCGGATGACCCTCGGTCTGATGGCCGGCCTGCCCACGATCCTGCACATCGCCCTCGTCTGGGTGACGGCCCTCGCCTCCGTCGCGCTGGCCTTCACCACCTGGGACGGCATCGGCTTCGACTCGATCAAGTGGGTCGGCCTGGAGAACTTCAGGGAACTGTTCTCCAACAACCCGCAGTTCTGGCCCGCCGTCCAGCACAACGTCATCTGGTTCGTCGTCCTGATCGTGATCCCGACCCCGCTCGGCCTGTTCCTGGCCGTGCAGCTGGACAAGCGGATCCGGTTCAGCAGGGTGTACCAGACCGCGTTCTTCCTGCCCGTCGTGATGTCGATGGCCGTCATCGGCTTCGTCTGGCAGCTGATCTACAACCCCGACACCGGCCTGATCAACAGCATCATCGGGGCCAACGAGCCGGGCAAGTACATCGACTGGATCGGCGACCCGGACCTCAACCTCTGGGCGATCCTCGTCGCCGCGTCCTGGCGCCACGCCGGCTACATGATGATCCTCTACCTGGCCGGTCTGAAGGGCGTCGACCCCTCGCTGCGGGAGGCGTCCGCGCTCGACGGTGCGAGCGAGTGGCAGACGTTCAAGAACGTCATCTTCCCGACCCTGCGCCCCACCAACACCGTCGTCCTGGTCGTCACCATCATCGAGGCTTTGCGCGCCTTCGACCTGGTCTTCGTCTTCAACAAGGGCGCCGAGGGCACCGAGCTGCTCTCGATCCTGGTCACCAACAACATCATCGGCGAGTCCAGCCGCATCGGTTACGGCTCCGCGATCGCGGTCGTCCTGCTGCTGATCTCGCTCGTCGTGATCATTCCCTATCTGGTGGCCACCTTCCGGAAGGAGCGGCGCGCATGAGCACCACCGTCGTGACCAAGGTCCGCACGCCCCTCCGCCCGGCCCGGATCCTGCTGCACGTCTTCCTCGCGGGCGCGGCGCTGGCCTGGCTCGCGCCGCTGCTCTGGGCGCTCTACTCGGCGCTGCGGCCGTACGCGGAGACGAGCGAGAAGGGATACGTGTCCTGGCCGGACACGCTGAACTTCGACAACTTCACGAACGCGTTCACCCAGTCGGACATGAGCCACTACTTCGTCAACACGATGATCATCGCCGTCCCGGCGGTGCTGTTGACGCTGTTCCTGTCCTCGATGGTCGCGTTCTACGTCAGCCGCTTCGACTTCCGCCTCAACCTGGCGCTGCTGCTGGTCTTCACGGCCGGCAACCTGCTGCCGCAGCAGGTCATCATCACCCCGCTGTACCGGATGTTCCTGCTGATCGACCTTCCCGGCATCACCATGAGCGGCAAGCTCTACGACTCCGCGCTCGGCCTGGTCCTGATCCACGTCGCGTTCCAGTCGGGCTTCTGCGCCTTCGTGCTCAGCAACTACATGCGCACGCTGCCGCACGAGCTGACCGAGGCCGCGCTGGTGGACGGCGCCTCGGTGTGGCGGCAGTACTGGCAGATCGTGCTGCCGCTGTGCCGCCCGGCGATGGCGGCCCTGGCGACACTGCTGTCCATCTGGATCTACAACGACTTCTTCTGGGCCCTGGTCCTGATCTCGACCGGCGAGAACATGCCGATCACCTCGGCGCTGAACAACCTCTCCGGCGCGTACTTCACCGACCCCAACCTGGTCGCCGCCGGTGCCCTGATGACAGCCATCCCGACGCTGATCGTCTACTTCGTGCTGCAGCGGCAGTTCGTCAGCGGTCTAACGCTGGGCGCCAACAAGGGCTGACGGCCCCTTTCGTGAAAGAGACACCCGTGCACCACCCGTTCACCCCCGTCGCCTCCGTGCCCGTGGACCCGGCCCACGCCCGGGTCCACGAGGAGGGCTGGCAGTCCTGGAGCCCGAGTGGCGCCTACGCCCTCGGCGACAGCCCGTACCGGCCGACCAACGACAACTGGGCGACGGCCTGTTACCGCCCCGGCGTCACCGTCCCCGAGGGCACCTTCCAGGGCGAGGGCCTGCTCGCGCTCGACCCCGGCGACGGCTCACCGGTCCGCCTGTGGGCGGCGACGGATCCGTTCAGCGAGGTCCCGTCCATCCGGCTGGCCGTGACGGACGACGCCGTCGCGCAGGTCACCGCCGACGGCCCGGTGAAGGAATGGACGGGCGCCACCGTCCAGTCGGTGCTGGGCCACTGGGCCGACAGCCTCCAACTGCCCGCCCCGCGCCCGGCCCCGACGGTCTGGTGCTCCTGGTACGAGTACTTCACCGCCGTCACCGAGGACGACATCCACGAGAACCTCCGCGCGATGGACACCCTCGACCTGCCCGTCGACGTCGTCCAGATCGACGACGGCTACCAGAAGGCCCTCGGCGACTGGCTCACCCTCTCCGGCCGCTTCCGCTCCCGCGCGGGCATCGCCGACGCCATCCGCGCCCGCGGCCGCCGCGCCGGCATCTGGACGGCACCCTTCCTGGTCGACCCGGCGAGCGACCTGGCCGCCGAGCACCCCGAGTGGCTGGTCCGCGACACCGCGGGCGGCTTCACCCACGCCGGCCGCAACTGGGGCCACGACCTGCGCGTGTTGGACACCACCCACCCCGAGGCGGCGGCGTATCTCACCGAGGTCTTCCGGACGCTGCGCGCCGAGGGCTACGACTACTTCAAGGTCGACTTCCTCTACGCGGGCGCCCTGGACGGCGTACGGCACAAGCCGGTGGACGCGCTGACGGCGTACCGCTCCGGTGTGCGGCTGATCAGGGAGGCGATCGGCGAGGACGCCTACCTGCTGGGCTGCGGTGCGCCGATGCTGCCCTCCCTCGGTCTGTTCGACGCGATGCGGGTCAGCCCCGACACGGCCCCGCATCGCCGCCCCGAGGCCGACGACTACAGCCAACCAGGCCAGGACCCCGCCGAGTTCACCGGCGCCGGCCGCCAGTGGCAGCACGGCCGCCTCTGGATCAACGACCCCGACTGCCTGATGGCCCGCCCCGCGGTGGAGACCCGTGAGCAGTGGGCGGCGCACGTCGAGGCGACCGGCGGCCTGATGGCGTCCAGCGACCGCCTGCTGTCGCTCGACGAGTGGGGAGTGGCGACGACCCGCCGCCTCCTCGGAGGAGAGGCCCGATGAAGCGCGAACTGTCCGTCCCCGGCATCGCCTACGGCGGCGACTACAACCCCGAGCAGTGGCCCGAGGAGATCTGGGCCGAGGACATGCGCCTGATGCGCGAGGCCGGGGTGACCATGGTCAGTGTCGGCATCTTCTCCTGGGCGCTGCTGGAGCCGAAGGAGGGCGAGTACGACTTCTCCCTCCTGGACCGCGTCCTCGACCTGCTGCACGCCCACGGCATCGCGGCCGACCTCGCGACCCCGACCGCGGCGCCCCCGGCGTGGTTCTTCCGCGCCCACCCCGAGGCGCTGCCCGTCGACAAGGACGGCAGGGGACTGTCGTACGGCAGCCGTCAGACGTTCTGCCCTTCGAGTCCCGCCTACCGGGAGGCCGCCCTGCGCATCGCGCGTGCGCTGGCCGCCAGGTACGCCGACCACCCGGCGCTGGCGATGTGGCACGTCCACAACGAGTACGGCTGCCACAACGCCGAGTGCTACTGCGACGAGAGCGCGGCCGCCTTCCGGCGCTGGCTGCGGAGGCGGTACGCGAACGATCTGGCCGCCCTCAACGACGCCTGGGGCACCCGCTTCTGGAGCCAGTGGTACTACGACTGGGACGAGATCATCCCGCCCCGCCCCACCGGCGCCGTCCCGAACCCCACCCACCAGCTGGACTGGCGCCGCTTCTGCAGCGACGAGCTGCTCTCGCTGTACGAGGCGGAGCGCCAGGTGCTGCTGGAGGCGGCTCCGGAGATTCCCGCCACCACCAACTTCATGGTGATGTACAACTTCGACGCGCTGGACTACTGGCGCTGGGCCCCGAAGCTGGACATCGTCTCCAACGACCACTACCTGCGGTCCACCGACCCCGAGTCCGAGATCGACATCGCGCTCAGCGGCGACCTGGTCCGCTCCCTCGCGGGCGGCCCCTGGCTGCTGATGGAGCACTCGACGGGCGCGGTGAACTGGCAGCCGGTGAACAGGGCGAAGGGCCCCGGCGAGCTTCGGCGGAACGCGCTGGCCCATGTCGCCCGGGGCGCGGACGGCATCGCCTACTTCCAGTGGCGCGCGGCGAAGGCGGGCGCCGAGCAGTGGCACTCGGCGATGCTTCCGCACGCCGGCACCGACAGCCAGATCTGGCATGACGTCGTCCGGCTCGGCGCGGACCTGAAGGCGCTCGCGGAGGTGCGCGGCAGCGTCGGCACGGCCGAGGTGGCGATCGTCTGGGACTGGAACGCCCGCTGGGCGATGGAACTCCCTTCCCAGCCGAGCGCCGAACCGCGCTTCCTGGACCTGGTCCGCGCCTGGTACGAGCCGCTGTGGCGGTCGGGCGTGGCGGTGGACTTCGTACGGCCGGACGCCGACCTGTCGGCCTACCGGGTGGTGCTGGCGCCCTCGCTGTACCTGGTGGACGAGGAGGGCGCGGGGAATCTGACGGCCTTCGCGTCGAGCGGCGGCACGCTGGCGGTCGGCTTCCACAGCGGCGCGGTCGACGAGAACTGCCATGTCCGGCTGGGCGGTTACCCGGGCGCGTTCCGGGAGGCGCTCGGGGTACGGACCGACGAGCTGTTCCCGCTGCTGTCGGGGGAGTCGGTGGGGCTGAGCGGGGGCGGTACCGGCACCCTGTGGTCGGAGCGGTTGCGCCTGGCCGGCGCCGAGTCGGTCGAGTCGTACACGACGGGCCCGCTGAGTGGCGTACCGGCGGTGACCCGTCATACGCACGGCACGGGCGCGACGTGGTACCTGGCCACGCTGCCGGACCCCGAGACCCTGGCCGCGCTCCTGGACCGTATCCGCGAGGAGGCGGGAGTGGAGCCGGTACGCAGCACCCCGCAGGGCGTCGAGGCGGTCCTGCGGCGCGGTCCGGACGCCGACTACCTCTTCCTGATCAACCACACCGACCGGCCCGCCCATGTCGCGGTCGCGGCAGACGCCACGGAGCTGCTGACGGGCAAGTCGGTGCCGGGGGCGGTCAGCGTTCCGGCGGGGGAGACGGCGGTGGTGCGGGAGCCGCGCTGAGCGACGAACGCCCGTGCACATCGGGTCGGATGTGACAGGGTGGCGTGAAATCGCCAGGGGGAACGCGGAGGGGTGGGGCGCCATGCCGGAGCTGAGCAAGGGCGGGAACATCGCGGTGGGCTCCGGGCCCCTCGTCGCCGAACTGCACACCGTGGGCGGCACGGTCGACCTCAGCGCCCTGCTGGTGGCGGCGGACGGCAAGGTCAGGTCGGACGACGACCTGGTCTTCTACAACCAGCCGTCCGCCGAGTCCGGTGCGGTACGGCACATCGCCGCCGATGCCGAGGGCGCCGAGCGCGTCGAGATGAACCCGGCCGCGCTTCCGGCGGAGGTGGACCGGGTCGTCCTGGTGGGCAGTTGCGATCCCGACGACGCGAACCGCACCTTCCGCGAGGTCAAGGACGTATTGATCCGCGCCTCCCAGCAGGGTGCCGACCCGGTCCACTTCCGGCCGCCGGCCCTCACCGACGGCGAACGCGCCGTGCTGCTGATGGAGCTCTACCGCAGGGGCGAGGGCTGGAAGCTGCGCGCCATCGGCCAGGGGTACGCCAACGGGCTGGCCGGGCTCGCCACCGACTTCGGCATAGACGTGGCAGAGGCGGAGGAGCCCGAAGCGGCCGAGGAACCCGAGGAGCGGGTGGCGTCTCAGGAGCCGGTGCGGTCCGAGCCGTCCTCCGGCGGGGCGCAGCCGGCCCCCACCGCTCCCCCGATGAGCCTGCGCAAGCCCCCGCTCGGCACGATCAGCCTGGCCAAGGGCAGCCAGGTCTCGATGAGCCTGGACAAGGCCGACCGCGAGCTGGTGGTCACGGCGACCCTGGAGTGGGACGGCGGCAGCGAGCAGCGCCGCAGGAGGGGCGCCGACCTCGACCTCTACGCCCTGTTCGTGCCGGCCTCGAAGGCGGTGCACGGCGAGCGGCCGCCCGGCACCCTCATCACCGGGAAGAAGCGCTCGGCCCCCGCGCCCGACACGGATACGGCGAAGAAGGGCAAGGGCGCCGACGTCGTCTACTACAAGCGCCTCGGCTCCCGGAAGAACCACCCGTTCATCCGCCTCGACGGCGACTCCCGGATCCCCGGCCGCGAGACCCTCCGTATCGTCCGCCCCGACCAGCAGGGCTACGTCCTGCTGTGCGCCTACTCCGCGCTCAGCAACGGCTTCGGCTCCTTCCGCAGCTTCGGCGCGAAGGTCGTGGTCACCGACGGCCGCGGTTCGACGGTGACGGTCCCGCTCTTCGAGAACACCAAGACCCGCTACTGGGTGGCCATCGCCCTCGTCGACTTCACCGACTCCGACGGAGCGGCGATCCACCACATCGAGGCCTACAGCGCCCGTATGACCGAGCGCCGCCCGGTCCTGCACCCCGACGGGACGATCGAGATGAACGCGGGGCCGGTGGAGTTCAAGCGCCGCTGAGCCCGGCGATGGGCCGAGCGAATCGGGGTAGTCGGGAGAAGCGGGGAGATGTAGGGCATTCACCGCCGAAGGCCGTCCGCCATGCCTGAGCTGCCAGACGTCGAGGGTTTCCGGAAGGTGCTGCAGACCTGCGCGAAGGGAAGGGTCGTCCGCCGCGTCGAGGTGCGCGACACGGGTGTCCTGCACGGGGTGAGCGCACGGCGACTGCGGGACGCGCTGGAGGGCCGGCGGATCACCGCCGCGGAGCGGCACGGCAAATGGCTGTTGGCCCGCACCGGCGGCCCCACCCTCATGCTGCACTTCGGCATGACGGGCGAACTGCTCTGCGCCCACCCCGACGACGCCCCCGAACCCCACGACCGCGTCCTGTTCACGGTCGCCCGCGACCACCAGCTCCGCTACCGCGACCAGCGCAAACTCCAGGGCCTGTGGCTGGCGGACGACGAATCCGATGTCGTACGACAACTGGAACGCCAGGGCCCCGACGCCCTGACCATGAACCGCGAGGACTTCGAGACGGCACTGCGCACACACCGGGGCACTGTGAAGAGCGTGCTGATGAACCAGTCCGTCCTGGCGGGCCTCGGCAACCTGCTCGCCGACGAGATCCTCTGGCGCGCGAGGCTGCACCCTTCCCGCCAGGCCCGCGACCTGACCGACTCCGACCGCCACAACCTCCACACCCAAATGCGCCGCACCCTGCGCTCCGCGGTCACCGCGGGACGAGTCCCACCCCGCGACACCTGGCTGACCGGCCACCGCGACACCCCCGACCCCCACTGCCCGCGCTGCGGCACACCCCTACGCCGATCCCGGGTGGCGGGCCGGACGACGGTGTGGTGCCCGGGGTGCCAGGGAGGGGGAGGGGGAGGGTGAGGGGGGCCTGGGGCGCTCTACGGTGGCGCGATGGCGACCCGATGGGGTCGACTCGTTCGTGGAGGCGCTGCCCGCGAGGATCCGGGCGGCTGAACGATCCCCGCGCGGGTCGACTGACAGCGGATGGTCGAACCCAGCGGATCCAACGGATCTCAACGGATCCCAAAGGTTTGGATCCCCCGCCCGGAAGGAAACCGGCCATGAAGCCACTGCCCTCGACCCCCAGCACCGCCATGGACGACCTGCCCGAGACACCCCACGAGAGCGACCTCACCTCGCTCCTCACCGCCTGGGACCTGGCCCACCCGACGGCCGACCCGGACTGGCGCCACCTCCTGGACGAGATGGCGAACCCCCACACCACCCAGGCTTTCCACCGCCTGGCCCAGACAGCGGCCTGACCACCGCGAGGTCGGCCCGCGCAGACGAATGCGCTGCTGCACAGATCGGGTGCCCCAGCAACGATGCTCGGGCGCCACGTGCGCCGATTACAGGGCGTCAATCTGCACCGTGGCCGCGCGGCCGGCGTTGGCGGGCACGAACTCCGGCTCCGCGCTGCCGCTGCCCGCGCATACGAGGTTGAGCCGGAATGTCTTCCCCTCGCTCAGCCCGGGTTCGGTGTGGATACCGTCGGTCACGCGCTCCACACCGGCCGCGACCAGCGTCCCGCTGTGGACGGCGGCAAGCGCCGCCTGGGCCTGCTCGGTGAGCTTCGTCTCTGACGGCTCAGTTGCCGTTCGAGTCGAGCTCGGCGCAGTCGACTGCGAAGAATTCCCGACGTCGTCCCCACCGCCGCCGGACGTCGTGCACGACGCGAGCAGGAACGCCGACACCAGCACAGCGCATCCGACGAGGCCGGCCGCCTGCGGGCTCGAAGAGGTCATGTCTTGGTTTCCCAGTACTTCCAGCCGGCTTCCTTCGTGGGCAGCGTCACCGTACCGGAGCCGATCTCGCGAGGGGCGCCGCAGCCGTGGCCTCGAACTCGCCGCGCCGGTCGAAGCACGCCGCGATGACCTGTGGGGAGACCGCAACGACGAAGGGCCCCACCGCGAACGGTGGGGCCCTTCGACATCGTGCCCGGTGAGGCACTGGCGGAGGATACGAGATTCGAACTCGTGAGGGGTTGCCCCCAACACGCTTTCCAACTGTGGTGGTGGGGTGGTGGCGTGTGTGCAGGGGCGTTCACCTGGGTTCATGGACGGCCCGCTTGTGGGCTGTACCCGACGCATGGTCTCGTCTGAACGGCCGTGAACGGGGCTGAATGAGACGGAAACTGAGACGAGCGGCCATCACGGGTTGGTCACGGACCTGGGAGTGCCTTCACGCTCACCGCGCTCGCCGCGGTTCCACATGCCGGCATCTTGCCCGCTGGGTGTAGCCGCCGGGCACGCCGACGCTGACGGAACTCCAGAAGGGTTCGGCCTCGCGGAAATGGCCGCCGCCGGTGTGCCACTGGACTCCTGGGTAGACGTGGCGCAGGGACCGGAGGGCGGCTGAGGCGAGGCCGCAGCGCTTGTAGCCCTCGTAGGAGTGAGGCGCTTCCAACCAGCCGATCTTGCACGGAGTGCAGACCACGTACTCGACCTCGAAAGCCACGTTCGATCGGACGTAGGCCGCACGGATGCGCCAGCCTGTTCGCTCGTAGTGGCCGGTGGGCCGGTCGACCCAGGGTTCCAGTGGGGTGGCGGTTCGGTCGAAGTGGTACGACGAGGGGTCCATCCATCGGCGTAGCCGGTCTCGCCAGGTCGGTTTGTCGGGCCACTTCCGTACCCAGTACACGTGGTCAGCGCGGCGCGCCACAGCGCGGGTTGCCGCCTTCCTGTCCGCCATGCGCTCTCCTCCCTGGGCTCTGGAGTTGCCCTCGGCCATGGTCGGGTGCGTGGGAGGCTGCTGTACAGGACAGCGTGCTGACTGCACTGCGGAGCCCACAGCTTGGGAAGCGTTCTGCCACTTTCGCTTACACGCCGCTCATCGCCCTGCCACACTGCGTATTGGCATACTCATTGGTGACACTTCGTCAATCTCAGCGCCGATGGACGCAGTCTCGCCGAAAGGCGGATAGAGGGGGTCAGGGTGTCGTATCCCGTAGAGCGTCCAAGAGGTAAGGCTAAGGTCCCACCGCCGCGTGACATACGGAGGGGCGGGCCCCGCTGTGAGAGATGCGGTCTGAAGTTGCCCCCCAGCGACAGGTGGGGCCGTCGGAGCGAGTGTCCTTGTGTGGACACGAAGTAGAAAACCGCCGTGGCGCAAGTCACCGTGGGTTCAAATCCCACACCCACCGCGCAGTGAACGGCCCCTGACCAGGTAGAACGGCCAGGGGCCGCTTCGCTTCCTGCTCCCCTTCACTGCTCGCCATTCCCCGCGACGCCCCCCGATCGGGCACGGATGGGGCACGGATGCATCTCCTGGTGTGCACTGCCCAGTCGTGAGCCAGCTCGTTGTCAGTGGTGGCGGCTACCGTAGTTGTGTGAATACACCGGGGTGGAGGGTCCGTTGACGAACGACTTCGTGCATGCACCCGCTACGAGCGGTCGCTCGCTCAGCTATGAGGAGATGCTGAGCGACAACACTCTGTCGAACGCCCAGAGGGAGGCACTGGTCGCAGAGACGCTGATGGCCTACATGTCGACTCTCCTTGCCCGGCGTGGTGATGCCACCACAGCACAGCTTCTGTTGCAGGTCGACAGATGGAAGCTTGACTGGGACGAGGACGGCCGCGAGAAGGATCTTGTGCTTGAGGTCGATCCTGCCAACAAGTCGCACTTTACGGATGATCTTCTGCAGAAGCTGAGGCATCTTTGCCAGGAGATCTCAGGTCGCTTCGGTCTATGCGTCAACTGGGTCGAGGTAAGGGAGACGCTCCCGGTCGTCGGGCCTGGATGGCGTGAGATGGTCCAGCGTGAGATCTCGGGGGAGCGTCCTACGAACCAGGCTCGGCGGCTGCAGCCTGCGCCGCAGCGCTGGCTGGAGGACAATCTGGCCTTCACGAATGAGGGTGAGCAACGTGTCTACAGGCTCTTGAAGCACCGACAGGAGAAGGTTCTGCCGGCCGAGGAGACGATCGCCATATTCCCGCTCCCTAACGGCAGGATCGCGGGACGGACCTGGGAGCCAGATTTCCTTGTCACCTATAAGGGGCGAGCTGGAATCCTTGAGATCGACGGTCCCCACCACAATGCTCGTCGCGCACTCGACGTCACGCGGGAGCACCTGATGCGCGACTCAGGCGTCGCCTATATCGATCGCGTACCGGTCGAGGCTCTTGAGAATCGTGTCGAGCTTGAGCGTGTGCTTGACCGCTTCCTCCGCCGACTTGCTGAGTCTCGGTAGCGGCTTCGGGGCACTTGGCATTGCCTACCTCAACCCACCTCCCTCCGCCGTACCCGCGAACGGCGCCCCATCCATCTCGGAGCCTGAGCGCCCCCGCCGGAGGCACGTCTTTGGCCGAGGGGGAGCCCTCAGCTTGGGAAGCTTGGGTGATCTATGGCTCGCTGGCGGGATGACCTGCGGCTGAGCGGTTTGGGCGCCTGGGGCGGTCGACAGTTCCCCGGTGCTCCCCGTGATTCCCCGCACTATCTGGCACGGTTGTGGCACGCGGGACCGCGCGCTTGGTGGGCGTCATTGGTCGTCCTTGGCCACTGCCGAGCGACCTCGGACGGCCCAGACAGCGGCCCGCTGGTCTATCCCGACGACCTACGAGCTGAACGGCAACTCCCTGGCTCGCTGCCGTGCTTGGGGTTCATAGGGAGGTCGAGGTGGGAGATGAGCTGCGACTCCAAGGCCCACGGTTCGTTCTGCTTGATCCAGCACACTCGCGCGTTGTTCGCCATCCACTGGCTCATGGCTCAGGGTGCCTTCGCCTTGCCGAAAGTCATCCGCTTGCCGCTGCCCACGCGGCGCAGCTCAAGTCCGAACAGGCATCCGAGGGTGAGCCGCAGGGTTGAGCCGACTGCGTTGCCCCGGAGGCGGTAGCGCACCCGCTTGCGCAGGTTCTGGGTGCTGGTCCGGTCCGCCATGTGCCGCAGGGCCATGCCGACGTAGAGCAGGCGCCCGGCGTCCAGGTCAGGGTGGGCTACCTGACGAATCGGTGTGATAGGCGCCGATGAGTTTGCTCGCATCAAGCGTGGGATGGAGCCCCACGCGTCGCAGCCGAGGACTCGCCATACAGGCGGGTTCGGGCGATCACACAACGAAATTATCCGTTATCTTTCTCTTCCCGCATTATTTCCAAGAATCTACTACCGTCCACGTGCAAGTTTAGCTGCGCCTCGCTAGGTAGAGAAAATCGTTTATAGGCCTCACCCCTGCGTCGCCTACTCATCTGAATGATCGCTTCCATGGAACGGGCGCCATGCTCAAAGGTCGGTATGGCCAGGAAAGCGCGCAGAATACCGCAGTCGACGTCGAAGCCGCCATTCTCGCACATGGCGATCTTGTGTTTATTGAACAGTGAATTAAGGATCAAAGCTCGACGCAGCATCACTTCTTTGCTTGGGCGATTCGTTGTCGTGGGTGCGTCCACTCCGGCGATGTCGATGTAACCACGCAGCCTACTAAGGAAGTCTGAGGCCTTAGTGTCAGAGCTTGCCTTATCCATGCGGGCACAAAATTCAGCATAACTGTAACTGGTGCCGCCAGCGAATACGAATATGGAAGGCCCAATACGGTGGATCACTTCTCCCTGCTGGAACTTGCCATCTTGGATGGGGCCGAGAAAATATCTGAGCCAACCCAACGGGGTGTCATTTAGCGGTGCATCAAATTCATCCCAAAATGCAATAGGAACTTTCCCGGATAGAGCAACGTCCCGCACTTGGTGCAGCGCACCGACGAGCTCCACCGGTGAACTAAATTGCGACAAATTAAAGGTCGACGACTCTATGAGCCCTTGGTCGGACCACCGCTTGGTTAGTTCGGCAATTGTGTAGCCCTTCCCAGAGCCCGGACTTCCGAAAACTGCGATGGCCAAGGGCTTAGACTTAAGCAGATCGCGCCCTGTTTGACAATAGTTTTCAACGATATTTGATATCGAGTGCAAGCTCTCTATCTCTTCCTGATCCGCCGTTAGCAAGTTGCCGAAAACTGCAATCGGAGTATTGTGGAAGTGTTCCTCAAGGGCTGGCTTTCCCCGTCGGGCGACATCAAAGAGAGGGGAAGCGTGGTTGAGGTCACTAGAGATATTGCCAAAATGCGAGGATGAGGACTTTATGTCGTGCTCAGGGTGGAGATCTAGAATTACTTGACTCAATGCCTGATAGCGTTCGTCTTCAGAGATGTCAGCAAATATGCCAGAAGGAGACAGAAACTCTCCCTCTGCGACTTGAGCAGGCGTTCCTTCTTTTGATTCTGTGAGGGGTGCTGTGAATCCCAGGTCGTACAAGCGCTGCATGGCTGCGAGCCCCTGTTGCACAGCGCCAGATAGGTTTGGGCTCTGCCCGCTTCTTCTGCGTTCTGACTTAATCAGTTCGGCCACCACAGATGCACACAGGACGCTTCCGTAACCGAACATCATTCCTTGCTTGTGTTTCTCTACCCACTCTCCTTCCATGAGCTCATGGTTGTAGATCAACTTGGGCCTTTGGTTTTGTGCCGCGACTTTATCGATAAGGATGGCGCCTGTCGGACCGAACGAAACTATCAAGCGGCGGCAATTGGTGAGTTCCTTAAGAGGCGGTCGGCTGTGAATCTCTGCCAAAGCATCGTAGGCTGAGCGCTGCCAAGAGAGATCCCTGCTTATCTCTGCTTTCTTATCCCGAAGGCGAGATGCGGCAGTAAGGACTATTAGTTTGTCCTTGATCCAGTCCTCATCCTGGCTTTTCAGTCGCTTCAAGATATTTTTCCATAGGCGCCCCGTTGCTATGTTGTGACTCATCTTGAGGACAAGCCAAGGCGCATCTCGTCTTGGCGTGCTGCTGTCAGGGATTAGTTTGTTCCAATTGGAAGGGCTCTCACGGAAACCCAAATCGGCGTCGTCTATTACGACCACCTTGTGTCGGTCGAATGTGGACCCTTTGAATTGCTGCCTCTTCCTGCCTCTCTGGTCTCGAATGTGCCGGAATCCGATATACTGATCAACTCTGTATGCCTTCTTCTGGCCATCTTTTTCTGTCTTGTAGTCACGCAGAACTGCGAAAGAATGATTGAATCCGCTCTCATAGGCGGTCAAATGGTTAATGTCGGGTGCTTTCGCCGAGCAGTCTGGTTCATAGTTTCTGGAATCAATTCCAGGGGTGCTCTTCAAGGCATCGTTAATCATGTGTTTGAGGAGAAATACTCCTCCTTTGTGCCACAACAGCCTAACCGATACATGGAGTCGCTCGTCTGCGGTTCGGCTGTTGTAGTCACTTGACGGGAGGACTGCCCAATCCACCGTCTGATCGCCCGTGATGAATACAAGTTTGCTGCCTGGGGTGTTGTTCATGGCTGCGCCTATGGGTGCCGTCTTAGCTCTCTCGGGGCAGGAGTGCGCTATGATCAGAGAATTTCACGTTGACGGTATCAGGGGCCGCAGTCCTAGCTGCGGCCTCCCGGTATGCCCTACCCACTATTCGACACCCGAACTGGAGGGCGCGCCACTCGCAGAATGGGTCTTAGAAGCTAGGGCTGGCCGGTGTGACGGCATGGCCAACAACAGTTGAGACAATGAGGTGGATCGGCACTGGTCGCCGCGTTTCGGGCGGGAGTTGGGCATCCGAGGTCGGTGGAGCGGCTTTGGGCTGGAGCCGCTTTGGTGCGAGTGATCATGGCCCCGTAAGCTTCCGGCGCGTCGGGCAGTCTGTGGACCTGCCCGGTGAAGCACGACGTTGGGGCCATGATCTTCGAGGCTCGCGCCAAAGTGGCTGCGTAAAGCCGCGGAGCCGACCGCCCCAGCCACGGCGTACCCCTTCTCTGGCATCAGGTGGTTGATTGCTGTGCACGCGGCAGGGGCGCCGGCCGGGCTTGAGCGGGACGAAGGCAGGAGCGCAGGCCCGGCCGGGGGCCGGGCCGCGCGCGGGGAGCGGAGCGAGCCGCCTTGAAACCCGTAAGGAAGGTTGTAACTCAGTCGGAGGCGCGGAGGCATGTCTTGTCTCGGTTGATGCGTGACGTTGAGGCCTCATTGCCCTGGTTGGGATGGGAGGACGGCTTGGGCAACCGAGTAGTGGACGACACTGTGTGGAGCCAGCAGTCTGTACGCCATGAGCGGAGTCAGCGGGGGAACGCTTCTTGCCTTGGTCGGTGTCCTGCTCGGGACCCTGGGCACTCTCGTGGGGCAGCACTTGACGATGCGCACCGAAACGCGACGTGACCAGCAGCTTCGAGCAGAGGTGAAGCGAACCGAGCGTCGGGAAGCGATCCTTGGGTTCCTGGCTGACGCACAACGAGTCGAACTGGTGCTAGACCGGCGAAACCTTGGTCTATCGATCACCGACGGACCGGAAGATGAAAAGCTGCATTCCCTCTGGTTGGCATGTAAAAAGGTCGAACTGATGTGTTCACGTGAGGTTGGGCACGCGGCACTCATCTACGCCGAAGCCTTGCACCACATAATGCGTGGAACTGCGGAGGATGACGTTTCCCCAACTAAGCGCGAACGTCGGCATGCGTTCATGCGGGTGGCTCGGCTCGAAGTGTGACGGGCGTCTATCCAACACGCCACAGCGGGGCGGCGTACTGCTCCGGTCGGCTGCTGATGAGAAGCTGCCGTAGGTCCGTGCGTTGGAAGCCGTTGAGGTTCAGGGCCTCGGTGATGTGTCGGAACGTCGTGTGGGTGACTCCGCGGCTTCGGGCATCGGCCTCGAACTGATCCAGCTGGGCCAAGACGGCCTTCGGGTCCAGCTTCAACGGCCGCTGCTCGTTGAGCCATGCAGCCTTGTTGCGCTCGTAGTCGATCTCGGAGTAGCCGCAGATTTCACGGCTGTGCGCCTCCACCTCGTCCAGGTTGACCGTCGCCGTGATCGCGCGGGCCAACTGGTTACGGCTCAACGCCTCGTCCATGTCGGCCTCGTGGACCGTGGGACCTTCGTCCGTGAGGGGCACGGGGAGGCCTGCGTCCCGTACCTCGCAGGTACCTCGCACTCCTCGTGCCGCCGCCGCGAGCATCCCCGTCGCCTCGGATGGGTGCCACTCCAAAACCGAGCTGATCGGCTCTGCATCCTTCGCCGTGAAGGTGTAGACCGGAGGGCCGAGCATGCCGCGCAGGTCATCGGGTGGCAGTTCGCCGTCCAGGCCGGGGCCTGCGACCAACAGACGGATGGGCGCGTTCACTTGGCAGCACGCGGCCAGTGTGAGGGCGTCGGCAAGCGGGCTCTTGAGCGTCGGCTCATCCCCTCGGGCCAGGACGTCGCCGCCGACGTCCAGGAGGTCGATCGACGTCGGCTCCAAGTGGCTGATCAGCTCTTCCAGTTGGCGCGTGACGCCCTCGGCTCCGTGGTACGGGTCGATCAGCGCGAAGGTGTGCGGGAGCTCTGCCGCGAGTCGCGGGAGGGTGGATCCAGCCGGAGCGATCGGGCGGGCTTCGGCCGGCACTGCCCAGACGGCCGGGGTGATCTGTTCGAGGCCGGTGAAATCGTGCGCTCCTCGGGGCCCCGGAACCGGGTCGATCAGGAGACGGTCCCACGCGTACGTGAGGATCACCGCCTGGTCCCCGTCGCCGTAGAGGGCGGCGTCAAGCATTGCGGCGGCGACTGCGTCGCCCCCTCCTCCTGCTGCGACGATCAACCGCGTCATGCGGACAGCGTACGGCGTCGAACATTTGCCACTCACCCTATAGTGGCTATAGGCCATAGCCACTTGAACAGGGAGGGAGCATGCCTCAGATTGAGGAGGCTCAGCCGAAGTATCTCCAGATCGCGCACTTCATCCGTGATCAGATCCTGCGGGGAGATCTGCGGCCGGGGGACGAGGTTCCTTCGGAACGGCAACTCGCTGCTGACTGGAAGGTGTCGAGGCCGACAGCAGCACGGTCGCTGGAGGCGCTGAGCCATCAGGGCCTGGTCGAGAAGCGGCAGGGGTCGGGCACGTACGTGCGGAGCCTCGAAGTCAACCGGCGCGCACGGGAGTTGTACGGGAGGGCCCGGCAGACCGGGAAGATCTACACCTCGGGTGAATACGCGGTCATCACCTCTGCGGGCTGGCTGGAGGCGCCGGACCACGTTGCCGAGGCGTTGGGCCTGGTCAAGGATCGTCGAGCCGTGCATCGCCGGCGCATCACCAACAACCAGGACGGGCCCATCACGCTGTCCACCTCGTGGTTCGCTCCTGACGTCGGCCAGAAGGCGCCCAAGCTTCTGGATCCCGAGCGGATCCAGGAAGGCACCCTGATGTACGTCGAGAACATGACGGGACGCCAGGGAAGCTACGCCGAAGACCGCATGTGCGCTCGGGCCGCCACGGACGAGGAAGCAGCAGACCTGAAACTGGTTTCCGGCTCAGCCGTGTTGATCGTCCATCACGTCGTCTTCGACCTCCAGGACCGGCCGTTGGAGTTCGCCGAAGCTACCTACCCGCCGCACCGCTGGGCATTCGAACAGGGCTACCCGCTCACCTGACGGTTCGCAAGTTCCGCCGAACCGCTTGCATGCAGCGAGTGGCTAATGCCACTATCCAGTAAGTGGCTAAGGCCACTTGATCGGAAGGGGGCACGGCGTGACGGGTCAGCGGCCGGAACAGGACGCGCGCTTAGCTTGCCGGGGTTGCCGGGGGCGTGGTTGGAAACGCGTCAGCTCGCGTACGGCGCTGGCGCTCTCCACCGTCAACGACCGTGCCCGTGCCACATCGAAGCGACGGTGCCTCGACTGCGACGGCACCGGCAGGAAGTGAGCACGGATGGCCTACACAATCGACCGGCACCCGGGCCCGGACGCACCGCGACTCGGGGCGATGGTCTTGCATCCCATCGCGGAGTCGGTACCCCGGGCCCGGCGCTGGTTCCAGAAGTTCATCGCCCCGTACAACCCGGCCTGCTCAGTCGACGATTGCGCGCTGATGATCTCCGAGTTGGTCACCAACGCCATCGTCTACGGACGGTCGGATGATCCGTGGGTCGTGCGGGTGGAGTGGTTCCGTGAGGAAACTTCGCTCCGTGTAGAGGTGCACAATCCCGGATTCCCGGCGAATGTGCGCGTGCGCCAACCGGACGCCAATGACGCGCACGGGCGTGGTCTCCTCCTGGTCGACTCCATCGCCGACTCGTGGCACTCCGGCCCGAGCCGCTTCGGCGGTACGGTCGTGTCTTTCGTGATGGCTGATGCCTGGCCGTCTTGATGCACGACCCCGTCTGTTCTGACGCTCGAAGTGTCGCTAGTCTGGTTGACCAGTTGACTTGGCCAATCTCGACGGGCGGCGTTCATGGCGTATGAGGTGGAGGCACCGAAGTACGTTCGCCTCGCGCAGACGATTCAGCGTCGCATTGAGGACGGCACGTATCCGCCGGGCACCCGCGTTCCCAGTGAGAATCAGCTGGTGCAGGCCTTTGGGATGTCCCGCCCGACCGTCGTACGGGCGCTGGAGCTGCTGAAGCGGGATGGTTGGCTGGAGTCCCGGCAGGGCTACGGCACGATCGTGCGCGGTCGTCCGGCCATCGCCGAGCAGAGAGACAGTCGGGGTCGTGACGCGCTGGAGCGCGATGAGTCGTTGGCCTCGGGGCGCCTCGTCGAGGTCGGCCAAGTCCCGGTGCCGGCCCGCGTTGCTTCCGCGCTCGGGCTGCCCAAGAGGGCCAAGGCTCTTGTGCGCCGGTTCCTCGTCGAAGCGGACGGCGAAGCTGTCGAGTTGGTCTCGTCGTACTTCCCCGCCAGCCTGGTCGAAGGCACCGAGTTGGGCAGTCCTGAAGCTTTGAGCGGCAGCCCTCGTGAGCATCTGGAAGCCCGGAAGAAGATCCGCTTCGACCACGTGACGGAGCGAGTGTCGGCTCGACTGCCGGAAGGCGACGAAGCTGAGCTGCTCGACTTGCCGGAGGGTGCGCCCGTCCTGAGCGTCCTGGTCATTGCGTGTGACGCCTCCGGGCAGGCACTACAAGTCTCTGACGTGCTGCTTCCTGCCGATCGGCAGGAACTCGAAGACACCTATCGCTTGAACTGAGCCTCGATCGGGGTCAGTTCTCCCCAATCTCCACTTGACAAGTCAACCTGGCATCCCTAACTTCGAACTTGCTAAGTCAACTTGTCAGGTGGCAGGTTGATCGACTCAGAAGGAGAAATCCCTGTGCGTGTGATTCGCATTGACGCCTCGTCTGCCACGATCCTGCTGACCGAGGCTCCGGCACCGAAGGTGCGCGACCGGCAGACCGGTGAGATCGCCAAGGACGCCGTGAGTGGTGAGGCACTGATGACGGTCGGCGTCGTCTTCATCGACGAGGGCGAATCGTCGCTGATCCAGGTCACCATCCCCGAGAGCGGTATCTCGGAGGGATTGACCGTGGGCGCTCCGGTCTCGCTGCCGGGGCTCATCGCCCGTCCGTGGGAGAGCGTGTTCAACGGCCAGCAGCGGCACGGCATCGCCTATCGGGCCACCGCCGTTGCTCCCGGCGCCTTCCCGATGGCTCAGGCGGGCTGACCACCATGACCGACCTCGTGACGTGGGCCGAGCTGGGCGGGTCGCTCGCTGCGATAGGCGGCGCGGCATACGCCCGGCACGCCCACCCGGCGGCGTACTGGTCCACGGTCGGGCTGCCGGTCTCGGTGGCCCGGCTGCTGGCCTCCTACTCATCGACCATGGACGCGTGCGGCCTGACGATCGAGCCGTCCCGCTGGCGGGCGCTTGCTGTCAGGGCGACTACCCGCCATGAGGTCCGGCCCGTCCCGCCCCGCCGGGGTCTGATCCGGCCCACCTCGACCGGCCTACGGCTTCGACTGCGGCTGGCCCCGGGCCAGGAACCCGCGGACGTGGCGGCCTCGGCCGAACGGCTCCGACACGCCTGGGGTGTGCACGCCGTGTACGTCCGGGACGTCAAGCCCGGCGTCGTTGAACTGCGGCTCGTCGGCTTCGATGTCCTGCGGAAGGTGCGGATGCCCCGCCGGGTCGTCGGCGGGCCTCTCCGGGTGCCGGTGGCGCTGCGGGAGGACGCGACCGCGTTCGTCCGCGATTATCAGGCCGTACCTCATGAACTCGTTCTCGGCGCCACGCTGTCGGGCAAGTCCATGTACCTGCGGAACCTGCTCACCGGGCTGGCGGCTCAGCCGGTGGTCCTGGTCGGGATCGACTGCAAGCGCGGGGTTGAGCTGGCGCCTTTCGCCCCTCGGCTGTCGGCGCTGGCGACCGATCGTGATCAGGCGGCCCAGCTGCTTCCTGTGCTCGTGAGGGAGATGGAGGACCGGTACGACCTGATCAAGGCTCGGCAGGGCCTCGCCCCCGGTACTCCGGATGAGCTGATCGCCTCGGACATCTGGGGACTGTCCGAGGACGAACGGCCCGCTCCGATCGTGCTGTTCATCGACGAGGTGGCCGAACTTTTCCTCGTCGCCACGCGGAAGGAGGAGGAACGGCGCGACGAGATGGTGACCCAGCTCATCCGTCTCGCTCAGCTCGGCCGGGCCGCCGGCATCTACCTGGAGGTCTGCGGGCAGCGCTTCGGCGCCGAGCTGGGCAAGGGCGCCACCATGCTCCGCGCTCAGCTCACCGGCCGTGTCTGCCACCGCGTCAACGACGAAGCCTCCGCCAAGATGGCGCTCGGCGACATTGCCCCTGAGGCTGTTTTCGCCGCCTGCGCCATCGCCGCCGAGCTGCCCGGCCTGGCCGTCGTCGGCGACACCTCCGGTGGCTGGTCCCGCATCCGCACTCCCTATCTGTCCCTCGCCGACGCTGCGGCTACCTGCCGCGAGACGGCCCACCTTGCCCGCGACGTACCGGCGCTCACACCCTTCCGGCCGTACGTCCCGCCTGTCCCCGTGAAGGGCTCTGGGCCGGTAGCCGCTCCGCGCCCGGTCGCCGAGTAGGCGTACCCGCTCCCAGGTCGGCGCGGCCGTCCCGTGCCAAGTCCCTACCCCCTCCATGCCCGAATCCGGAAGGAGTGGCGCCGTGCGTGCCCTGCCCGTCCGCGTTGACGCCGTGCTCGTCCGAGCGCTGATCGCCGCCGCGCTGTCCTTCGCCCACCTGCACGACCTGGCCTCGGCTGCCGGACAGCACGGCTGGAAGGCGTGGGCCTATCCGGTCTCTGTCGACCTGCTGATGGTGGCGGCCTGGCGGCGGCTCCGCTCCGGCGAAGCGAAAGCGGCCGGGTGGTGCTGGTTCCTCGTCGCGCTGACCGCGTCGCTCGGCGCCAACGTCGCCACTGCCGGGCTGCTCGACCTGGACGACGTACCGGCCTGGCTGCGCATCCTCGTCGCGGGCTGGCCCGCTGTCGCCTTCCTCGGCGGCACGCTCCTCGCCCACGGATCGCCGAAGCCGAGTCAGGCTCCGGCGACGGTGCCAGAACCGTCCTCGACGGTCACAGCACCGGGTGCCATCGCAGCAGAGGTCGAGACGCCCTCGGATGTGGCCGAACTGCCCGCAAATGAAACGGAGTGGGCCCCGCCGTCGCCGTCCACGGTCCCGCCCGCCCTCGTCGCCTTGGCCCGCAAGGTCGCCGACGAACACCGCGCCCGGACCGGGACCGCCATCGACACCTCGACGCTTCGCGCCCGGCTCGGCGTACCGATGCCGCTCGCCGAAACCATCGCCGCCCAACTCACCTGACCCCGGAGGACTTTCCCACATGCGCCCGTCCACGCTCCGCGCGCTGAAACGAGCCGCCGAGCTGACCCGACAGAACCGCCTCACCGAAGCCGTGCTGATCGCGGAGCCGGTCATCCTCGCCGCCGACAACTACGAGGGCGACGAGATCTTGCGCTGGCTCGCCGACCACGTCACCGACTTCACGGGCGAGACGAACAAGGAGAACGACTGATGCCCGCCAACCGCCGCTTCCGCCGAGTCGTCCGCATCGGCCCCGTCCAGGTCGCCACCTACAACGACAGCCGGGGCCGTGAGAAGCACACCGCCGCCTGCACGGCTCCGCGCTGCGGCTTCTCGACCGACTACGACAGCCGGGCCGCTGCCGAGCTGGCCGCCCGTACGCACCGCTGCCGCGTCCGCTGATCCGCTGAGGAGATCCCGTGACCGTCTCGCTCCCGCTCGTCTTCGTCCTGGGCGTCGTCGCCTGGGCCGCGATCAAGTTCCTCGGCGTCCGGCTCTGGGTCGCCGTCGTGATCGCGCTGTTCGGCTTCTGGCTCTCGCACACCTTCCTCGCCCCGGCCATCGAGTCCGGCACCCGCACCGGGGTTGACGTCGTCAACGGCACTCACAAGTGACAAGGAGCATCGCGATGTTGCGCCCCAAGCTGCCTGACACCCCACACGTCCCGCGCATCACCACGCACATCCCGCAGGACCACACACCCACCCCGGCTACGTCCGCCGGCCGCCCGGTCGTCCCGTACGTGGGCGTCGGTGTCGGCGCGGTCGCCGCCGTGGTCGTCGTCGGCGTCGTGCTCACCGCGCTCCTGGCGGCGGTCGCCGTCTCGGCCGTGTCCCTGGCCATCGCCGCCGTAGTCCTGCGCTCCCTCGTCAGCAACGCGAATCAGCGCTGACCGGCCGCCGGGGCGGCAACAACGCCGCCAAGCATCCCGCCGCCCCGGGGCCGTCCCTCTCAACCGCCGAAACAGCCGAAAGGAAGTCCCATCATCACCCGGCAGACTCCGCCCCCGCTGGCGGAACTCTCCATGCTGGCCTCCCTCGGCACCATGCCCGAGCTGGCCCACCAACTCTCCGGCCTGGGCGGCTGCACCCATCCTGTCCGCCTCGACGGCCACCGCACGGAGTACGCGGTCAACAAGGCAACCGGCGAGATAGGCCGAGTCCTCCACCACCTGGACTCCGGTGCCCTCCCGTCCGGTCATCTCCTCGTCCGGTGCAACAACCGCCGCGCAACCCGCTGTGCGGCATGCGCCGAGACGTATCGCCGCGATACCTACCACCTGATCACCGCCGGACTACGCGGCGGCAAGGGCACCTCGGAACAGGTCACCGCCCACCCGCGCGTCTTCGCCACGTTCACCGCGCCGAGCTTCGGGCCAGTCCACAACCGCCCGAGCGGTGGCCGGGACTGCCGCTGCGGCGTCCGTCACGACGAGCAGGATCCCGCGCTGGGTACCCCGCTCGACCAGGACACGTACGACTACGAAGCGGCCGTGCTCTGGAACGCGCATGCCGGTGCCCTGTGGCGGCGCTTCTCCATCTACCTCCGCCGGGAGGTCGCCAAGCGCGCCGGCCTCACCCAACGGGCCTTCCGCGATCACGCGCGGATCTCCTTCGCGAAGGTGGCCGAGTACCAGAAGCGCGGTGCCGTCCACTTCCATGCCGTCGTCCGGCTCGACGGGCCTGAGGGAGGAGACACCACACCACCGGCCTGGGCCTCGGCCGAGCTGCTCACCGACGCGATCCGAGCGGCAGCTACAGCCGCCCGTGTCCACGGACCGGAAGTCGACGGGCGGGCCCACAGCTTCGTCTTCGGCCGACAGCTAGACGTCCGCCCGATCCGCTCTACCGACTTCAACGACGGCCAGGAGCTGACTGAGCGAGCCGTAGCGGCGTACATCGCCAAGTACGCCACCAAAGGCGCCGAAACGGCGACCGGCACCCTGGACCGCCCGATCCGCTTCCTTGCGGAGCTGGCCCAAGCCAGGATCAGCGACCACGCCCGGCACATGATCCGCACCGCATGGTCTCTCGGCGCGCGTCCCGAGTTGGCAGACCTCCGACTCCGGGCCTGGGCACACATGCTCGGCTTCCGCGGCCACTTCTCCACCAAGTCCCGCCGGTACTCCACCACCCTTGGCGCCCTCCGCGACGCCCGCGCCGAATGGCGCCGCGCCCAAGCTGCTCCGGCCGCTCCGCAGGACGGCGAGACGACTCTCGTCCTCGCTCACTGGGTGTTCGCCGGAACAGGCCTGAGCGCCGCTGAAGCCTGGCTCGCCGCCTCCCTCGAACCCGCCCCCGGAACGGAAGGAGAACCAACACATGGCTGAGCACCGAGCCGCAGCTGCTGTGAAGGAGGCTGCCGCTGCCGATCCTTCCCTGGTCCTCCTGACCGTGGAAGAGACCGCTCGACGGCTCCGCATCGGCCGTACGACATGCTTTCGGCTCGTCCGCGCAGGAGAGATCGAATCCGTGACGGTCGGGCGGCTGCGCCGAGTGCCCGCTGATGCCGTGCCCGCCTACGTGGCCAAGCTCCGCCACCGACCCGTCGAAGCGGCCTGAGGGGGACGCCATGGCAGAGAAGAAGCGCACGCGCCAGCCGAACGGGGCCTCCTCGATCTACTTCGGCAAGGACGGCAAGTGGCACGGACGCGTGACGGTCGGCGTCCGTGATGACGGCAGGCCGGACCGCCGCCACATCGAGCGCAAGACCAAGGCTGAGGTGACCAAGGCTGTCCGCGAGATGGAGCGGGCGCGGGATGACAAGAAGCTCAGGAAGCCGGGCCAAAGCTGGACCGTCCAGGCCTGGCTTGAACACTGGGTCGAGAACATCGCCAAGCCGTACGTCTCCGAGAACACGTACGACGGGTACGAGGTCGACGTACGCGTTCACCTCGTGCCCGGCCTGGGCGCGCACAAGCTCGACAAGCTGGAGCCCGAGCACCTGGAGCGCTTCTACCGGAAGATGCAGGATGCCGGGAGCTCCGCCGGCACCGCTCACCACGCTCACCGGACGATCCGGGTCGCCCTCGGTGAGGCTGTGCGGCGTGGGCACGTCGCCACCAACGTGGCCGAGATCGCCAAGGCTCCGCGGCTCGAAGAAAGAGGACATCGAGCCGTACACGATCGAGGAGGTTCAGAGCCTGCTCGTCGAGGCGGCCAAGCTCCGCAACAGCGCCCGATGGGTCGTCGCCCTCGCGCTCGGCCTCCGCCAGGGGGAGGCACTCGGGCTCCACTGGGAAGACGTCGACCTCGACGCGGGATACGTCCGGATCCGCAAGAACCGGCTGCGTCCCAAGTACGCCCACGGCTGCGGAGACAACCCTTGCGGCCGGAAGGCCGGCTACTGCCCCCAGAAGCAGCAGACCCGTCGCGAACACAAGTCCACCAAGTCCCGCGCCGGACGTCGCACGGTCGGACTGCCCGATCCGCTGATCAAGCTCCTCCGGCAGCACCAGGAGGTACAGGAGAAGGAACGGATCGAGGCGGGTACTGACTGGGAGGACAAGGGGTACGTCTTCGCCTCTCCGACCGGCGGCCCTCTCAGCCCGAACACCGACTTCCACATCTGGAAGCGACTGCTGCGGGACGCGGGCGTACGGGACGGCCGTCTCCATGACGCTCGCCACACCGCCGCGACCGTCCTCTTGATCCTCGGCGTCCCGGACGTCGTGGTCGACGCGATCATGGGATGGGAACCCGGGGGAGCGGCCCGCATGCGCGCTCGCTACATGCATGTCACCGGATCAATGCTCCGGAAGGTCGCTCAGCAAGTCGGAGACGCCCTCTGGGAGCCACCCGGCACGGGCCGAGAACCCAACTGAGACGGAAACTGAGACGGACAACGTCGAAGGGCCCCACCGCAAGCGGTGGGGCCCTTCGACATCGTGCCCGGTGAGGCACTGGCGGAGGATACGAGATTCGAACTCGTGAGGGGTTGCCCCCAACACGCTTTCCAAGCGTGCGCCCTAGGCCTCTAGGCGAATCCTCCGCCGGAAACATTACATGACCGAGAGGAGTGCTCGCGAACTCGTTCCTACCCGCTGACGTCGGGTACTCTTTGCGGAGCCCCTCACGCGGCGCTATCTGACTGAACTCCCCCAGGGCCGGAAGGCAGCAAGGGTAGGTTGGCTCTGGCGGGTGCGTGGGGGGCGCTTGCGTTCCCGGGAGGGGCGCGGCCGGGCCCGAGCCCGAGCGGGAGGCCCTGGGCGGATCCCGTTGTCAGTGGCCGCCTATAACCTCGTATGCGTGTCGTCTCTCGCGCTGTACCGCCGCTATCGCCCGGAGTCGTTCGCCGAGGTCATCGGGCAGGAGCATGTCACCGACCCGTTGCAGCAGGCGCTGCGGAACAACCGGGTCAATCACGCGTACCTGTTCAGCGGCCCGCGCGGGTGCGGCAAGACGACCAGCGCGCGGATCCTCGCGAGGTGTCTGAACTGTGCGCAGGGGCCGACGCCGACCCCGTGCGGGGAGTGCCAGTCCTGCCAGGACCTGGCGCGCAACGGCCCGGGTTCCATCGACGTCATCGAGATCGACGCGGCATCGCACGGTGGTGTGGACGACGCCCGTGAGCTGCGCGAAAAGGCCTTCTTCGGACCCGCGAGCAGTCGCTACAAGATCTACATCATCGACGAGGCCCACATGGTCACGTCGGCCGGCTTCAACGCGCTGCTGAAGGTCGTCGAGGAGCCGCCCGAGCATCTGAAGTTCATCTTCGCCACGACCGAGCCCGAGAAGGTCATCGGGACCATCCGGTCGCGGACCCATCACTATCCCTTCCGGCTGGTGCCGCCGGGGACCCTGCGGGACTACCTCGGCGAGGTCTGCGGCCGCGAGAACATCCCCGTCGAGGAGGGCGTGCTGCCGCTCGTCGTCCGCGCGGGCGCCGGGTCCGTGCGTGACTCCATGTCCGTCATGGACCAGCTGCTCGCCGGAGCGGGAGAGGAGGGTGTGACGTATGCCATGGCCACCTCTCTCCTCGGGTACACCGACGGGTCGCTCCTCGACTCCGTCGTCGAAGCCTTCGCCACCGGTGACGGCGCCGCCGCCTTCGAGGTCGTGGACCGTGTCATCGAGGGTGGCAACGACCCCCGGCGCTTCGTCGCCGACCTGCTGGAGCGGCTGCGGGACCTCGTGATCCTCGCCGCCGTGCCGGACGCGACCGAGAAGGGCCTCTTCGACGCGCCTGCCGACGTCCTGGAGCGTATGCGGGCCCAGGCCGGCACCTTCGGCGCCGCCGAGCTGAGCCGTGCCGCCGATCTGGTCAACGAGGGCCTGACCGAGATGCGGGGCGCCACCTCGCCCCGACTGCAGCTCGAACTGATCTGCGCGCGCGTGCTGCTGCCGGCCGCGTACGGGGACGAGCGCTCGGTCATGGCCCGGCTCGACCGGCTGGAGCGGGGCGTCAACTTCTCCGGGGGCGGTGGCATGCCCGCGATGGGGTACGTGCCCGGTCCCGACGCGCACGGCGGAGCGGCCGCCGCGCCGGTTCCGCCGGGCGGCGGGCCGGCCGCGGCCCGGGCTGCCGTACGGGCTTCCGGCCCGCCTCCGGCCGGCGCCGGGGCCAGCGCCGGTGCCGGTGCGGCCGCGGCTCCGACGGGGCAGCCCCCCGCCGGAGCACCGCAGAGCGAGCAGCCACAGCCGCAGCCGCAGCAGGCTCCCCCCACCCCGGCGCCCACGCCCGCCCCGGCCGCCGCGCCCCCGCAGGCACCCCCGGCCTCCGCCCCCGCCCCCGGCGCGTGGCCCACCGCCGCGCCCGCAGGCGGTGGCCGGCGCCCCGGAGGCTGGCCCACGGCGGCCCCGGCGGGTGGCGGCGCCCAGTCCCAGGCCGGACCCGGCAGCACCCCCGCGCCCGCTCCGCAGCCCGCGGCTCCCGCCCCCACGCCTGCCCCCGCACCAGGCCCCACCCCCACCCCGAGCGGCGGCCTCGACCCCCGCATGCTCTGGCCGAACATCCTGGAGGCGGTCAAGAACCGTCGCCGCTTCACCTGGATCCTGCTCAGCCAGAACGCCCAGGTGGCAGGCTTCGACGGCACCACCCTCCAACTCGGCTTCGTCAACGCCGGCGCGCGCGACAACTTCGCGAGCAGCGGCAGCGAGGACGTGCTGCGACAGGCGCTGGCGGAGCAGTTCAACGTCCAGTGGAAGATCGAGTCGATCATCGACCCGTCGGGCGGCAGTTCGGCGCCCCCGCCGAGCGGCGGCACAGGCGGTTCCTCCGGTTCCTCCGGCTTCGGCGGCGGAGGCGGTGGCTACGGCGGAGGCAGCGCCGGCGGTTACGGCGGTGGCGGCGGCAACAGTGGCTACGGCGGTGGCGGTACGACCGCCCAGCGCCCGCCCGCTCCCGAGCCGACGACGTCCGCCACACCCACCCCACCGCCGGCGGCCCCGACGGGATCCACCGCCGCGCCCACCCCGGCCCCCCAGCCGTCCAGGACCTCCGCCCCGGAGCCTCCGCACCCGGTCGCCCCCGAGGACGACATCCCCGAGGACGACGACCCCGACCTCAACGAGTCGGCGCTGTCCGGCCACGACCTGATCGTGCGAGAGCTGGGGGCGACGGTGGTGGAGGAGATCACACACGAGTAGGGACTCCGGGGGAGGGGGTCGGAGCCAGGGCGGCAAGCCCCCAGCGGCGGCATCCATCACGCCCTCTGCGCCCCCGATCCGGACGTCGGCTTGGAGGAACGTACAGGTCACCAACCCCCAGCCCCTCGGCACCCCGCACAAAAACCCCGTTAGGCTGACCCCCGTGAAGGTCCTCGTCATCGGCAGCGGCGCCCGCGAACACGCCCTGTGCCGCTCCCTGTCCCTCGACCCCGACGTCACCGCGCTGCACTGCGCCCCCGGCAACGCCGGTATCGCCGAGGTCGCCGAGCTGCACCAGGTCGACGCCCTGGACGGCGCGGCCGTAACCGCGCTGGCCGAACAGCTCGGCGCCGGCCTCGTGGTCGTGGGCCCGGAGGCACCCCTTGTCGCCGGGGTCGCCGACGCGGTGCGCGAGGCGGGCATCCCGGTCTTCGGCCCTTCCGGGGAGGCCGCGCAGATCGAGGGCTCCAAGGCGTTCGCGAAGGACGTGATGGCGGCGGCCGCCGTCCCGACGGCCCGCTCCTACGTCTGCACGACCCCCGACGAGGTCGACGAGGCCCTCGACGCCTTCGGCGCCCCGTACGTGGTCAAGGACGACGGCCTCGCCGCCGGCAAGGGCGTCGTCGTGACCGCCGACCTCGAGACGGCCAGGGCGCACGCCAACTCCTGCGAGCGCGTCGTCATCGAGGAGTTCCTCGACGGCCCCGAGGTCTCCCTCTTCGCCATCACCGACGGCCTGACGGTGGTCCCGCTCCAGCCCGCCCAGGACTTCAAGCGGGCGCTCGACGGGGACGAGGGTCCGAACACCGGCGGCATGGGCGCGTACTCCCCGCTTCCGTGGGCCGACCCGAAGCTGGTCGAGGAAGTCATGGAGACGGTGCTGCAGCCGACCGTCGACGAGATGCGCCGCCGCGGCACCCCGTTCTCCGGACTGCTCTACGCCGGCCTTGCGATCACTTCGCGGGGCGTGCGGGTGATCGAGTTCAACGCCCGCTTCGGCGACCCCGAGACGCAGGTCGTCCTGGCCCGTCTGAAGACCCCGCTGGCCGGTGTACTGCTGGCCGCCGCCAAGGGCGAGCTCGCCGCCCTGGAGCGCCTGCGCTGGAGCGACGACGCCGCGGTCACCGTGGTCGTCGCCTCGCACAACTACCCCGGCACCCCGCGCACCGGCGACCCGATCACCGGCCTCGACGAGGTGGCCGCCGAGGACGCCCCGCACGCCTACGTCCTCCACGCCGGCACCAAGCAGGACGGCGACGCGGTCGTCAGCGCCGGTGGCCGCGTCCTGTCCGTCACGGCGACCGGCAAGGACCTCACCACGGCCCGCGACCGCGCGTACCAGGCAGTCGCCCGCATCAAGCTCGACGGCTCCCAGTACCGCACGGACATCGCGGCGAAGGTGGCCGGCGCGTAGCCACGACGCTCCTTCGAAATCCCGCTCCCGATAAACCCGGCAGGCCCCGAGTCCGTCTCAGGATTCGGGGCCTGATCCTTGCATTCCGTCAGCCACCTCTCCCCAAAGCCATTCCATCGAGTGACCGATGCCCCATCCGGCTGACGTGGGTCGACGCCCCAACTAGGGTGCGGCGCAAGCGTTCCGGCACTTGGCCCACCGGCATTGCGATGTCAGTGGTGGGTGCCACAGTGGGGGAGTGAGCAAAGCCAGGACAGTCCGGACAGCCAGGGCAGTGGGGAGGGGGTGAGGTCCGGCCGTGACCGGTATGGGTGTGGAGGCGGGTGCGCAGGCAGCGCGTGCCCGGGCCCTCGTGGTGCTGCGCATTCGCAGCCGAGCGCTGGCCGTCGCCCTGTTGCCCGCGGCGGTCGCCGTGGTGCTGCTCGCCGGCGTCTCCACCGGACATTTCGTGGGCCCGGGTTGGCACGCCGCCCGCTGGGTCCTCACTCCGGTCGCCGCCCTCGTCCTGCTCGCCGCGGCCGGCATCGCCCTGGTCGTCGCCCGCGCCCGCCCCGCCGTCAGCCCGACGGTCCCCATCGCCGAGGAACAGGCCCCGGACCTGTACCGGATGGTGCGCGACCTCGCCGACCGCCTCGCCGTCCCCGCCCCGTCCGCGATAGCGCTCACCCCGGACTGCGACAGCTGGCTGGAGGACCGCACCCACCGGGCTCACGGCCCGCCCCCGGCCGAGGGTGACGACGACGGGCTCAACGGCCTGCATGGCGGAAGCACGCGCGCCACTCATCGCCGTACGACCGCAGCCCCCGTCCTCGTCATCGGCTCCCCGTTCCTGTGGTGGATGCGCGTGGGCGAGCTGCGCGCGGTCCTCGCCCCCGTCGTCGCCGGTACGGGACCTTCGGCGCATCCGGACATAGCCCAGGCCCGGCGCTTCGTCCGGGGCCTGGACGCCACGGTGGCCGTCGCCTCGACGCGCGGCCGCTGCCCGGGGTCGCGTGCGGTGTGCGCGGGCCTCGGCTGGGTCGCACGGCTGCTGTTGCGCAGCTGCCGGGAGCACGCCACGGAGATGGAGCGGGGCGTGGCCGCCGCGGCCGCCGAGCGTGCACAGGCTGTGGATTACGGACTGCGGATCGTCGCCCAGGAGCAGGTCGGGCTGGCGTACGCGGGCTGGGACCGGCTGCTCACGCGGGTCGCGCTGCCGGCCTGGCGGATGGGCCGCTGGCCGTCCCGGCTGGACGCGGGCGTCGTGGCCGCTCTCACCGAGCTGTCCCGGCGGGACCGGCTGGCCGAGGGCTTCGCCTCCCGGCTGGGTGAGCGCCCCGCCTGTGACCTGCTCGAAGAGCCCGGCACGGTCGACGAGGCCGCCTCACTCCTCGCCGCCCGTCTGTTCCACGGCGGCCCCGCCGAGCGCGGCCCGGACTGGTCCCCGGTGGAGTGGCAGGAGTATCCGGAGGAGGTCGTCGACCGGAAGTGGCGCACCGACGCGGCCCGCCTGCACCGCGTCCTCGACGCCCTGGGCGTCCGCCGCACCACCGACGACACCTCCCTGGAGACCGACGGCCCCACCCTGGCCCGCGTCCTGGACCACCTGTCGACCCCACCGACCGACACCCCACCCCAGCCCGCCGAGCCTTCCAACGGCCACGCGCAAAGCCTCTCCGACACCGACGCCGACCCCGACACCGACGCCGACCCCGACACCGACGCCGACCCCGACGCCGACGCCGACGCCGACACCGGCGCCCCGAGGCTCTCCCGCGACAACACCGACGCCGACGCCCCAACGCCCTCCGACGTCGCCCCCAACACCCCGAGCCCCTCCGCCCCGTCCCCTCCCCTCAACCTCCCCAAGCCCCCCAAGCCCCCCAAGCTCCCCAAACCCCCCTACGCCGCCATGGCCGAGGACCACCCCACCGACGACCCCGAAACCGAGCGAAGCTCCGCACTGGCCGCCGGCCTGACCGCCGAGCTGGCCCGCGAGGAGGCCGCGGCCCCCGCGGAGCGGACGGCGTCCCCCGACCCCGGCAACACGCTTCTGGACATCGGTGCGCTCCCCCTCTTCCCGCTCCAACCGCCGCGCACCTCGCGTGAGTTGCTCACCGACCATGTGACGGCGATGGTCTGCTGCGCGGCGATGGACACCGCGGGCGCGGCCCCCGGCCTGGACTGGCTCGACGGCCCCACGCTTCTCATCAACGGCGAACGGGCCGCCGATCTGACCCCCCGAGTCCTCAGCCTCATCGAGGACGGCGACCCGGCACCTCTGCGCGCCTGGCTCGTGGAGTCGGGGATACGCCCGGAGAAGCCGGTGCGCCTGGTGTGACCGACGCATGTGCGACCTCCGCACACCGGCGGATCCGGCAGCATCACACCACATACGCGAAGCCGTACGTGCCGTTCGCGGCCGGAGTCCCCGGTTCCACTTTCGGCCAATTCGCAACGAATAGTGACAGCATGCGTGCGTAATGTGATGTGCTGGGACCGATAGCGCAAATGGCAAGGGCTTACGTCATACGACAGCCATACGGCAGCCATGCGAAAGCCCACGCCACACAGCACACACCCACACAGCACGCACCAGACAACGCACCACACAACGCTCGCTGCACCACCACGGGGGACGAGGGAGGGGTATGGCCATGGGGTCGGAGCAGATCCGCCGCTGGGAGTCCGGAGCACTCGCGCACGCCGTGACGGACCCCTTCGGCCAGGGCCCGGTCCCCTGGCTGCGCGGAAACGTCACGTACTTCGACGACACCGGCCAGGTCGTCCCCTGGTACGTCGACGGCCAGGCCCACCCGCCGACGTCGGACACCCCCAGGGTCCCCGCCCCCCGCAGTGCCGGCCCGCGCTCCGCCGATGACGTCCGCCGTCAGATCAAGGGCTTCACCTCCACCGGCGCGGTCTCCCCCGGGGAGGCGGTCGACTTCCACATCACCGTGGACCCGCCCCAGGAGTTCAGCGTCGACATCTACCGGATCGGCCACTACGGCGGCGACGGCGCGGCCAAGATCACCACCAGCCCTCGCCTCTCCGGCATCGTCCAGCCCCGGCCGCTCACCGCCGACCGCACGGTCTCCTGCCATCACTGGTGGCTGTCCTGGCGCCTGCAGATCCCCTCGTTCTGGAGCATCGGCGCGTACGTCGCCGTCCTCACCACCGCCGACGGCTACCGCTCCCACATCCCCTTCACCGTCCGCGACAACCACCCCGCGGACCTGCTTCTGCTCCTGCCCGACGTCACCTGGCAGGCCTACAACCTCTACCCCGAGGACGGCCGCACCGGCGCCAGCCTCTACCACGCCTGGGACGGGGACGGCCGGCTGCTCGGCGAGGCCGACGCCGCCACGACCGTCTCCTTCGACCGCCCGTACGCGGGCGCGGGCCTGCCCATGCATGTCGGCCACGCCTACGACTTCATCCGCTGGGCCGAGCGCTACGGCTACGACATCGCCTACGCCGACGCACGCGACCTGCACGGCGGCCATGTCGACCCCACTCGCTACCGCGGCCTGGTCTTCCCCGGCCACGACGAGTACTGGTCGTCGAACATGCGCCGCACCGTAGAGCTCGCCCGCGAGAACGGCACCTCCCTCGTCTTCCTCTCCGCCAACTCCATGTACTGGCAGGTGGAGTTGGGCCCCTCCCCGTCCGGCGTCCCCGACCGCCTGCTCACCTGCCGCAAGCGCAAGGGCCCCGGCCGCCCGGTCCTGTGGCGGGAGATCGACCGCCCCGAGCAGGAGCTGATCGGAATCCAGTACGCGGGCCAGGTCCCGGAGCCGCACCCCCTGATCGTCCGCAACGCCGACCACTGGCTGTGGGAGGCGACCGGCGCCCAAGAGGGCGACGAGATCGAGGGCCTGGTCGCCGGCGAGGCCGACCGCTACTTCCCACGCGCTCGGTTGCCCGAGCACGAGGAGCGCATCCTGCTCGCGCACTCCCCGTACACCGACAAGGAGGGGGTCCTCCGCCACCAGGAGACGTCCCTGTACCGATCCCCCTCGGGCGCCCTGGTCTTCGCGTCCGGAACATTCGCCTGGTCCCCGGCGCTGGACCGCCCGGGCCATGTCGACGCCCGCGTCCAGCGCGCCACCGCGAACCTCCTGGACCGCATCTGCAAACGTGACTGAGCTCACCCAGCACGCCCCAGCCTCACACCCAGCACGCCCCCAGCACCTCACCAAGCGCGCCCCAACACCTCACCCAGCACACCCCAGCCCCTCACCCAACACACCCCCAAGTCCAAGGTCAGCGGCCCATACGGGACAATCGACCCGTTGGACAGAACCACGGGGAGGAACCGTGTCCGGATTCGTAGAAAAGCCCGAGCCGATCCAGGTTCCGGGCTTGGTGCATCTGCACACCGGAAAGGTGCGCGAGCTGTACCAGAACGAGGCGGGCGACCTCGTGATGGTCGCCAGTGACCGTATGTCCGCCTACGACTGGGTGCTGCCGACCGAGATCCCCGACAAGGGCCGCGTCCTCACCCAGCTCTCCCTGTGGTGGTTCGACCAGCTCGCCGACCTGGTCCCCAACCACGTGATCAGCACCGACGTGCCCGCGGGCGCCCCCGCCGACTGGGCGGGCCGCACCATGATCTGCAAGTCCCTGAGCATGATCCCGGTGGAGGCCGTGGCCCGCGGCTATCTCACCGGCTCCGGCCTGGTCGAGTACAACGACTCCCGCACGGTCTGCGGCCTCGCCCTCCCCGAGGGCCTCGTCGACGGCAGCGAGCTGCCCGCCTCGATCTTCACCCCGGCCACCAAGGCCGCGGTCGGCGAGCACGACGAGAACGTCTCCTACGAGGAGGTCGCCCGCCAGGTCGGCGCCGACACTGCCGCCCGGCTGCGCCAGGCCACCCTCGCCGTCTACTCCCGAGGCCGGGACATCGCCCGTGAGCGGGGCATCATCCTCGCGGACACCAAGTTCGAGTTCGGCTTCGACGGGGAGACCCTGGTCATCGCCGACGAGGTGCTCACCCCGGACTCGTCCCGCTTCTGGCCGGCCGACCAGTGGGAGCCGGGCCGGGCGCAGCCGTCGTACGACAAGCAGTTCGTCCGTGACTGGCTGACCTCGCCGGTTTCCGGCTGGGACCGTAAGAGCGAGCAGCCCCCGCCGCCGCTGCCGCAGGAGGTCGTGGACGCGACCCGGGCGAAGTACGTGGAGGCGTACGAGCGCCTGACGGGCACGAGCTGGGCGTAACGGAAAAGGCCCCCGGAGAACCGGGGGCCTTTCGAAAGAGAGCGGACGACGAGGCTCGAACTCGCGACCTCAACCTTGGCAAGGTTGCGCTCTACCAACTGAGCTACGTCCGCACTGCGCCGTGGCGCGAGAGCAACTATACCCAACCTCGCTCACGCGCGAGCCGCACCGCCGCGTGCCGGTTCTCCGCCCCCAGCTTCGAGACGGCCGACGACAGATAGTTCCGCACGGTCCCCTGCGACAGCGCCGCCCGCTCCGCGATCTCCGCGACGGGCGCCCCGTCGGCGGCGAGTTCCAGCACCTCGGCCTCCCGCGCGGTCAGCGGCGAGTCCCCGGCGGCGATGGCGTCGGCGGCCAACTCGGGGTCGACGTAGCGGTTTCCGGCGTGCACGGTACGGATGATCTCCGCGAGCCGCTGAGCGCTGACGGTCTTCGGGACGAACCCGCGCACACCTGCCGCAAGCGCTCGCTTCAGATGCCCGGGCCGCCCGTGGCTGGTCACGATCAGCACCTGGCAGCCGGGCAGTTCGGCGCGCAGGGATGTGGCGACCCTCACACCGTCCGCCCCGGGCATCTGCAGATCCAGTACGGCGACATCGGGCACGTGGGCACGGGCCATCGCCAGCGCCTCGGGCCCAGTGGCCGCCTCGGCGACGATCACGAGGTCGTCCTCCAGGGAGAGCAGCGTGGCGAGCGCGCCCCGGATCAGATGCTCGTCGTCGGCGAGCAGCAGCCGCACCGGCCCGCTCATACGGTGACCTCCCGCACACCGGCCCCGGCCAACGGCACCTCCGCCACCAACCGGAACACCCCCTCGCCGACCCGACCGGCCTCCAGCGTCCCCTCCACCGCGGCCAGCCGCTCCCGCAGCCCGGTGAGCCCGGAGCCGCCACCTGCGTCGCCGGCCCCGGAGGCCCCGTCGTTCTCCACCGTCAGCACCACACGTCCCTCGTGCACCCGTACTCCCACCGAGCACCGCCCGGCATTCCCGTGCCGCAGCACATTGGTGGTCGCCTCCCGCACCACCCAGGCCAGCGCCGACTGCACCTCGACAGGCAGCCCGGCCGCCCGGCCGGTCACCTCGCACTCGATCCCGGCCGCCGTCAACACCCCCTGCGCACCGGCGAGTTCGACCTCCAGGTCGGCCTCCCGGTACCCCCGTACGACGTCCCGCACCTCGCGCTGCGACTCCTGCGCGATCCGCTGCACCTCGATCATCTGCTCCACGGCCTCGGGCCGTCCGCGCCGCGCGAGTTGCACGGCGAGTTCGCTCTTGAGGGCGATGACCGCGAGATTGCGCCCCATCACGTCGTGCAGATCCCGCCCGAACCGAAGCCGCTCCTCGGCGACCGCGAGCCGGGCGCGGGTCTCGCGGGCCTCGTCGAGTTCGTAGACGGCCCTGAGCAGCCAGACGGAGAAGACGGCGACGAAGGCGATGAAGGTGCTGCCGAGCAGTGAGATCAGGGCGATGACCAGCGCGGCGAAAGCGGACCCGCTGATCAGGAGTACGAAGAGCCCCGCACCCGTCGCGAAGCCGACGACCACGGCGATCACGCGCCTGCGGTCGCGCACCCCCAGCGCGATGATGCCCACCCCGAAGAACGTGACGACGCTGAAGACGGTGCCCGCCGCGGAGTCGACGCCATCGCCCTTCGGCCCGTACGCGACAAGGGCGAGAGCCGTGGCGGCGACCGCCGCGGTGATGGCGCCGAGCGTCCACAGCAGGCGTACGGGCTGCTCACGCCGACCGCAGACCCAGTCCACCGCCCGCGACACGATCAGGGCGCAGACCACCGCGTGCGCGCACACCGCGAGCAACAGCCAGCCGCCCAGCTCGGGCCCCGCCTGGCCGGTGACCGGTAATGCGGTCGACGCGACCTCCATCACCGCGAAGAAGTGGAACGACCACCGCGTGTACGTCTCGACCTTCGCCGGCGTGCTCTTGCCCCGCCAAATCCTCCCCGGCCCGCGCATGTACCGTCCCCCTGCTTCAGCGCCGCGGCTCCCAACGGAACCACCGCCGCACAGCCAACACGCCCAGAGCCGTCCAGGCCAGCCCGGTCATCACGGGACCGATCACCTCGTACGCCGACAGCTCACCGGTCCAGCCACCCCGCAGCAGGGTGATCGCAGGCGTCAGCGGCAGCAGTTCGCATACGGACGCCACCCGGTCCGGCAGCACCTCCAGGGGGACGAACATCCCGGAGAAGATCATGGAGAGGAAGACCACGGGCAGGGTCGTGACCTGCGCACTCTCGACGGTGCGGGTGAACGACGCGGTCACGGCGGCCAGCGACACGCTCAGGACGATCCCCAACAGCAGGCCCAGCACGGCGAGATGGGGAGCGTCGGGCGCGCCCACGTCGAGCAGGACGGCGCAGCCGACCGCCAGCACCATGCTCTGTGCGATCCCCGTGACCACGGCCGGCAGCGCGGCCCCGGCCAGGATCTCCGCGTCCTTCAGCTCGCCCGTGCGCAGCCGTTTGAGGACGAGTTCCTCGCGCCGGGCGGTGTAGACGGAGACGAGCGTCGCGTACACCGCGTAGAGCAGTGAGAAGCCGATCGAGGCGGGCAGGATGACCGCGCCGAGGGAGAGGCCGGCCTCCGCCAGGTCCATCCCCTTCGCCGCCTCCCGCACGCTGAAGGGCAGCAGCAGCGGCACGAACAGCGCCGCGAACAGCGTGCCCCTGCTGCGTCCGAGCAGCGTCACCTCCGCGCGGGCCAACGCCGCCATCCGTCCCACCGGGGTGGTCATCGCCGTACTCATGCCGCGTACCCCACTCATGCCGCGTACTCCTTCTTCTCGGCGGCGCCTGCCGCCTCCCGGGCGATGCCCAGGAACGCCTCCTCCAGCGACGCCGACCGCACATCCAGCCGCCGCAGCTCCACCCCGGCCTCCTCGGCCCACACCAGCAGCCGGGTCGCCGCCCGCTGGAGCTGGTGGGTGCGCAGCCGTACGACCCGTCCGTCGACCTCGTGCCCGGCCACGCCCAGCTCACCGAGCGGCGGCAGGTCCCCCAGGAAGTAGCCCTCGGGCAGTTCGAAGGCGATCCGCGACGGCTGGGCCGCGGTCACCTCCGCGGGCGTCCCGGCGGCCGCGATCCGCCCGTCGTGCAGGATCGCGAGCCGGTCGGCGAGACCCTCGGCCTCCTCCAGGTAGTGCGTGGTCAGCAGCACGGTCGTCCCGGTGTCGCGCAGCTCCCGCACCAACTCCCAGGTGTCCCGGCGCCCTTCGGCGTCGAGCCCGGTCGTCGGCTCGTCCAGGAACAGCACCTCGGGGTTCCCGAGCAGCGCGAGCGCCAGGTCCAGGCGCCGCCGCTCACCCCCGGACAACTGCTTCACCCGTACGTCTGCCTTCCCGGCCAGCCGCACCCGCTCCAGCACCTCCAGCGGGGGCCGCGCCCCGCTCACGCACCCGGCCCACATCCGTGCGGTCTCGGCGACGGTCAGCTCGGACGGAAAGCCGCCGTCCTGCAACATCACCCCGGTCCGCGGCCGTACGACGTCCCGCTCGGCGTGGGGATCGTGCCCGAGCACCCGCACTCGTCCCCTGGCCGGCCGGGCAAGCCCTTCCAGCAGCTCGACGGTCGACGTCTTGCCGGCGCCGTTGGTGCCGAGCAGCGCGAATACCTCCCCGCGGTCCACGTGGAAGGAGATGCCGCGCACCGCCTCGAACCCGCCCCCGTACACACGCCGCAGGTCGCTGACCTCAATCACGTGTTCGTGTTCGTTGATGTCCATGACATCAGCGTCCCGGCGAATCGAAGCCGGCAGCAGTGCGCGGTGTCACCGCTCCGCATGACAAATGTCAGAGATCCGGCGCGGGACACGAAAAGACCCCCGGTCCATCAGGACCGGGGGTCTCATTCCCGAGCGGACGACGAGGCTCGAACTCGCGACCTCAACCTTGGCAAGGTTGCGCTCTACCAACTGAGCTACGTCCGCATTGCCCCCGACCGGCTCTCACCGATCGGTGCGAGCACCAGCCTACCTGATCCACATCAGTGCTCAGTACGGCGGTGCAGAGCGGGTGACAGGAATTGCACACTGCGCCTTCCCCCTGGAAGGGGGATGTTCTGCTACTGAACTACACCCGCATGCTCGGCGAGCTGGGCTTTTTCTGCCCCGCCCGGCGGCGTGCTCCAGACATTAGCTGATCAGCAGGGGGGTAGCGCAAGTCGGTTGTCGCACCGGCTCAAGTCGGCCGCCCTCAGGGCATGCTGACGGACCCTGAGGGCAGGGCCCCGAGGGCGGCCCGCGGGCCCCTCACTGCGCCGAGGCGAACGCCTCGTAGACCTTCTTGGGGATGCGGCCGCGGGCCGGCACCTCCATCTTGTTGGCCTGCGCCCAGGCCCGGACGGCCGCCGGATCCGGGGCGACCTCGGTCTGCTTGTACGCCTTGCCTGACTTCGACCGCTTGCGGCCGGCGTCCACGTAGGGCGCGAGCGCCTTACGCAGTTTCTTGGCATTGGCTTCATTCAGGTCGATCTCGTACGACTTGCCGTCGAGTCCGAAGGCGATCGTTTCCGCCGCTTCCGAGCCGTCGATGTCGTCAAAGAGAGTGACCACGACCTTCTGCGCCACGAATATCGGTCCCTTCGTACGGCACGTAGACAATTCATTTGTACAGTGCCGGGCAATGTAATGTGAAGCTCGACTAAATCCTCCCGCGTGTCCGATGCGCAATAGGTATCAGGTGTCGATCCGGGATCTTTTCCGGAACTTTTCATCGACAGACGCGCCTCCGTCGGCCCGTGATGGCCATCACGTAGATTCCTACAAGTCGACGCGCGTAGAAATTTTGTGCAGGTAGTCTGAAACCACTGCAGGAACCTGCTCAGCACCACACCACCGGGAGTGCACGTGGCACGCGTCGTAGTCGACGTCATGCTCAAGCCGGAGATCCTCGACCCCCAGGGCCAGGCGGTGCAGCGCGCACTGCCGCGGCTGGGATTCGAAGGCATCTCCGACGTCCGTCAGGGAAAGCGTTTCGAACTGGAAGTTGACGGGCCGGTCGACGACGCCGCGCTCGCCCGCATCCACGATCTTGCGGAATCCTTCCTCGCCAACACCGTGATCGAGGACTTCACCGTCAAGGTGGAGGAAGTCGCGGAGGCCGCGAAGTGACCGCTCGTATTGGCGTCGTCACTTTCCCCGGGAGCCTTGACGACCGGGACACGCAGCGCGCGATCCGCCTCGCGGGCGCCGAACCGGTCGCCCTCTGGCACAAGGACAAGGACCTCAAGCAGGTCGACGCCGTGGTGCTGTGCGGTGGTTTCTCCTACGGCGACTATCTGCGCGCCGGTGCCATCGCCCGCTTCTCGCCGGTGATGGACACGGTCATCGAGCAGGCGAAGGCCGGCCTTCCGGTGCTGGGTATCTGCAACGGCTTCCAGATCCTCACCGAGGCCCACCTGCTGCCCGGGGGGATGCTCGGCAATGACCACCTGCACTTCATCTGCCGCGACCAGAAGCTGCGGGTGGAGAACGCCGCCACTGCCTGGACCAGCGACTACGAGAGCGGGCAGGAGATCCACATCCCGCTCAAGAACATGGACGGCCGGTATGTCGCCGACCGGTACACGCTGGACAAGCTGGAGGCCGAGGGCCGCGTCGCCTTCCGGTACCTCGACTTCAACCCGAACGGCTCGCTCAACGACATCGCCGGCATCAGCAACGAGGCCGGGAATGTCGTAGGCCTGATGCCGCACCCGGAGCACGCCGTGGAGCCGCTCATCGGCACCGGCCGCACCGACGGCCTCCCCTTCTTCACCTCGATCCTCAAGAAGCTGGTCAACGCATGAGCCGGACGCCTCTGGACACGGTCGAGCACGCGGCCGCGACCCCCGACGTCGAGCTGCCCTGGGCCGAACTCGGCCTGAAGAAGGACGAGTACGAGCGGGTCGTGGAGATCCTCGGCCGCCGGCCCACCGGTGCCGAGCTCGCCATGTACTCGGTCATGTGGTCCGAGCACTGCTCCTACAAGTCGTCGAAGGTCCATCTGCGCCAGTTCGGCGAGAAGGCCCCCGAGAACGACGCCCTCCTCGTCGGCATCGGTGAGAACGCCGGTGTCGTGGACGTCGGCCAGGGTTACGCCGTGACCTTCAAGGTCGAGTCGCACAACCACCCGTCGTACGTGGAGCCCTACCAGGGCGCGGCGACCGGCGTCGGCGGCATCGTGCGCGACATCATCGCCATGGGTGCGCGGCCGGTGGCCGTCGTCGACCCCCTGCGGTTCGGCGCGGCCGACCACCCCGACACCAAGCGTGTCCTGCCGGGCGTCGTCGCCGGCATCGGCGGCTACGGCAACTGCCTGGGCCTGCCCAACATCGGCGGCGAGGTCGTCTTCGACGCCTGCTACCAGGGAAACCCGCTGGTCAACGCCGGTGCCATCGGTGTGATGCGGCACGAGGACATCCACCTCGCGAAGGCGTCCGGCGCGGGCAACAAGGTCATCCTGTACGGGGCCCGTACGGGTGGTGACGGCATCGGTGGCGCGTCGATCCTCGCGTCCGAGACCTTCGACGACGCCAAGCCCTCCAAGCGCCCGGCCGTCCAGGTCGGCGACCCCTTCCAGGAGAAGCTCCTCATCGAGTGCACCCTGGAGGCGTTCGCCGAGAAGCTGGTCGTCGGCATCCAGGACCTCGGCGCGGCCGGTCTGTCCTGCGCCACGTCCGAGCTGGCCTCCAACGGTTCCGGCGGCATGCGCGTGACGCTGGACGACGTCCCGCTCCGCGACTCCACGCTCTCGCCCGAGGAAATCCTCATGAGCGAGTCGCAGGAGCGCATGTGCGCGGTCGTCGAGCCGGAGAAGGTCGACCGGTTCCTGGAGATCTGCGAGAAGTGGGACGTCATCGCCACCGTCATCGGTGAGGTGACGGACGGCGACCGCCTGGAGATCTACTGGCACGGCGGCAAGATCGTCGACGTCGACCCGCGGACCGTGGCGCACGAGGGCCCGGTCTACGAGCGCCCGTACGCCCGTCCGGACTGGCAGGACACCCTCCAGGCCGACGACGCGAACAAGCTGCCGCGGCCCGGGACGTCGGACGAGCTGAAGGACCAGGTCCTGAAGCTGGTCGGCTCCCCGAACCAGGCCTCCAAGAAGTGGGTCACCTCGCAGTACGACCACTTCGTGCAGGGCAACACCGTCCTCGCCCAGCCCGAGGACTCCGGCATGATCCGCATCGACGAGAAGACCGGCCTCGGCGTCGCCATCGCGACGGACGGCAACGGCCGGTACGCCAAGCTGGACCCGTACACGGGCGCCCAGCTGGCCCTCGCCGAGGCGTACCGCAACGTCGCCACCACCGGCGCCAAGCCGCTGGCCGTCTCCGACTGCCTGAACTTCGGCTCGCCCGAGGACCCGGCCGTCATGTGGCAGTTCGCGGAGGCCGTGCGCGGTCTGGCGGACGCCTGCCAGCAGCTCGGCACCCCGGTGACCGGCGGCAATGTCTCGCTCTACAACCAGACGGGCGAGGTCGCCATCCACCCGACGCCGGTCGTCGCGGTCCTCGGCGTCATCGACGACGTGGCCCGGCGTACGCCGGTCGCCTTCCAGGAGGAGGGCCAGCTGCTGTACCTCCTCGGCGACACGCGTGAGGAGTTCAGTGGCTCGGCCTGGTCACAGGTGGTCCACGACCACCTCGGCGGGCTGCCCCCGAAGGTCGACCTGGAGCGTGAGCGGCTGCTCGCCGAGATCCTGATCTCCGCCTCCCGCGACGGCATGATCGACTCGGCGCACGACCTGTCCGACGGCGGTCTGATCCAGGCGGTCGTGGAGTCGGCGCTGCTCGGCGGCAAGGGCGCGCGGCTGATCGTCCCGGACGGCCTGGACGCGTTCACCTTCCTCTTCTCCGAGTCGGCCGGCCGCGCCATCGTGGCCGTCCCGCGCTCGGAGGAGGTCCGCTTCAACGACATGTGCGGCGCGCGGGGCCTGCCGGTCACCCGCGTCGGTGTCGTCGACGGTGACTCCGTGGAGCTTCAGGGCGAGTTCGCGCTCACCCTGGAGGAGCTGCGCGAGACGCACGAGGCGACGATTCCGGCGCTGCTGGCGTAGTCGGCAGTACGACATGAAGGTCCCGTCCGGTCAACGGACGGGACCTTCTCGGCTCACCGCACGTAGCTCTTGAGGATCTCCGTGTCGAGCTCGATGCCGATCGGGTCGGGGACGACCACGTTTTCGCCGAACTTCGCGACCTGAACTTCGCGATAGCCCCCGACCTGCCGGTCAGGGGAGCTGTGCACGGTGACCGTGCAGCTGTCGCGGTCGATCAGGAGGTACAGCGGGATGCCGGACTGGCCGTAGGCGGCCGGCTTCTCGTGCCGGTCCCGGCGGTCCGTGTCCGAGTCGTACGAGGTGACCTCGACGACCATGAGAGCCCCGTCGGGGTCGGCCCACTCGCCGTGCCCCGCGAAGTGCGCTTCGGGCGCGAGCACCGCGTCCGGTTTCGCCCTGCCCTCCCGGTACGCCTCGACCCGGAGTCCTTGACCTTGATACAGGTCCAGGTCGGGCCGGGTCTGCATACAGCGCCGGGCCAGCCAGGACACGATGGTGCTGTGGCCCCCGTCCGTCGCCGCTTTGACTCCGATCCGTCCGTTGATGAACTCCAACGTGACGGTCTCGGGAGCGGCGGCGGCGATCGTTTCGAACTCCGCCACCGACATCTGAGACGTGCGCTCGGCCATAGCCGTCATGTTCCCCTCCTCCCAGGCGGAGACCAGTGTGGGGTGGATCCGGCGGTGCGGGATGTTTTCCAAAGCCGATCACCCGGACAGGTGACCGACCATGGATCCAAACTCGGCGCCCGGCTCGCCCGCGAGCCCATCGAGGCCGATCCGCCCGTCGCCGGCCGCCGGTCGGCGCTCAACATCCCGGCCGCCCGCACCCCGAGCCACGGCACCCACGCATACGGCCGGACCTACCCCATCGACATCGTCGCCGAGCCCGAGCCGGGCACCCTCCCCGGGCTCCGCGCGCCGTGGCCGCCCGCCCGCCGCAACAGCGCCTTCCCCGCCTACGGCGCCCCCCTCCACGCCGTGGCCGACGCCACCGTCGTACGGGCCGTCGACGACCAGCGCGACCACCTCAGCCGCACCTCTCTCCTCGGGCTGCTGTACCTGATGATCGTGGAGGCATCCGTACGCGACCTGTCCGGCGTCAAGCGGGTCGTCGGCAACCACGTCGTCCTCGACCTCGGCGACGGCACCCACGCCCTCTACGTCCACCTGCGGCGCGGCTCGCTCCTCCACTTCCAGCTGATGAACGGCGCCGACCCGGACACCGCCCGCGGTATCCCCTTCACCTGGCGCGGAGTCGGCGTCCCCCGCGGCCGTGAGATCTTCGAGCCGCCCACGACGGCATCGCAGCCCACATAGGCTGCCCCCCATGCCCCCGGCCAAGAAGCGCGCCCGCGCCTACGACCCCGCCAGGATCCGCACCGCGGTGCTCACCCAGTTCGGGCACGTACGGCAGGCCGTACGCACCCTCACCGACGAGCAGCTCGCGCTGCCCACCCGGCTGCCGGGCTGGACCGTGCGGGACCTGGCCGCGCACGTGACCATGGCCGTGGAGAGCGTCAGCCGTAACCTCGACCGCGACGAGCCGGGCAAGGCCGAACTGACCCTCCTGGAGTGGCCCTTCGCCACCGCCGCCCGGGCCGGCGACATCGCCGACCGCACTCAGGACCTCGCCGCCGCCAACCCTGACCTCGACGCCCTCTACGCCCGTACCGAGGAGCGGCTCACCGAGAGGCTCGCGGACGTGTCCGGCGACCGCCTCCTCGCGGCCCGCACCGGCGCGATGACTCTCGCCGACTACCTGGTCACCCGAACCGTCGAAGTGGTCGTCCACACCGACGACCTCAACGCCGCCGTCCCCGGCCTCGACATCCCCTACGACCGCCAGGCCCTCGCCGCCTGCACCCGCCTGCTCGCCGACGCGCTCGCCGCGAAGGCGCCCGGCGGTTCGACCGAGGTGCGGATCCCGCCGTACGCCGTCGTGCAGTGCGTCGAGGGACCCCGGCACACCCGGGGCACCCCGCCGAACGTCGTCGAGACCGACCCGCTGACCTGGATCCGGCTGGCGACCGGGCGCGTGGCCTGGAAGGACGCCGTCGCCGAGGCCAAGGTGAGCGCGAGCGGGGAGCGGGCGGACCTGGGCGGGCTGCTGCCGCTCATGGGGTGACACCCCTGTGACACCCCTGAGGGCGGCGAACGGAACCGGTCCCGTGTCCCTCCCGTCCCACCGGCATGGACACACTCGGCATGGACACAAAGCGACTGGCCGCCCTCGCCGCGCTCACCCTCCTCCCGCTCGCCGCCGCCTGCGGCAGCGAGGACGCGGGCAGCGAATCGGTCGGTGCCGGGGCGGCGGCCTCGGTCACCGGCGTCCACTGGGCCGTCGACGACATCACCGTCGACGGGAAGAAGAGCGACGCCCCGGGCACCGCCTGGCTGAAGATCGCCGACGGCGGCGCGGTCAAGGGCAACCTCGGCTGCAACAACTTCGGCGCCGACGCCGCCTTCGCCGACAGCCAGGTCACCTTCGAGCAGATGCAGGCGACCGAGATGGCCTGCGAGGGCGTCCCCGCGAACTTCGAGCAGACCCTCGCCCGCACCCTCGCCGACGGCGACCTCAGGACCGAGGTCGAGGGCGACAAGCTCACCCTCACCACCGCGGACGGCGACCGCGTGGCCCTCAGCAAGCAGAAGGCGGCCCCGCTCAAGGGCACGAAGTGGACCGTCACCAGCCCCGACGCGAACGGCAAGGCCCACCTCACCATCGACCCGAAGACCGGACAGGTCAGCGGAAGCCTGGGCTGCAACAAGGTGAAGGCAGAGGCGACGGTCCGCGACGGCAGTATCACGCTCGGCACGGCGTCCACCACACGAATGATGTGCGACACCTCACTCATGAAGACGGAGAAGGCCCTGCTGGGCCTCTTCGACGGGACCGTCGATTACCGGATCGATCACCGCAACCTCACTCTGACCAGCGAAAACGGCGAGCGCGTGAACGCGACCGCCGCAGAGTGATCCTTTGCGACAGCGCTGATCAGGTATTCCCCAATTCGGACCAGTGGTCGATCTCGCCTACACTCGGTGCCGTGCCACGTGGTGACGGTCGACTCAATCATGATCTGCTCCCCGGTGAGAAAGGCCCCCAGGACGCTTGCGGCGTCTTCGGTGTCTGGGCTCCGGGCGAAGAGGTCGCCAAGCTCACTTACTTCGGGCTCTACGCCCTCCAGCATCGGGGCCAGGAATCCGCGGGAATCGCGGTCAGCAACGGCTCCCAGATCCTCGTCTTCAAGGACATGGGCCTGGTCTCCCAGGTCTTCGACGAGACCTCCCTCGGCTCGCTCCAGGGTCACATCGCGGTGGGTCACGCCCGCTACTCGACCACCGGCGCCTCCGTCTGGGAGAACGCCCAGCCGACGTTCCGTGCCACCGGCCACGGCTCCATCGCGCTCGGCCACAACGGCAACCTGGTCAACACGGCCCAGCTCGCCGAGATGGTCGCCGATCTGCCCAAGCAGGAGGGCGGCCGCACCCCGCGCGTCGCGGCCACCAACGACACCGACCTGCTGACCGCGCTGCTCGCGGCCCAGGTCGACGAGGACGGCAAGCCGCTGACCATCGAGGAGGCCGCCCACCAGGTCCTCCCCCAGGTCAAGGGCGCCTTCAGCCTCGTCTTCATGGACGAGCACACCCTCTACGCCGCCCGTGACCCGCAGGGCATCCGCCCGCTGGTCCTCGGCCGCCTGGAGCGTGGCTGGGTCGTCGCCTCCGAGTCCGCCGCCCTCGACATCTGCGGTGCCAGCTACGTCCGTGAGGTCGAGCCGGGCGAGTTCGTCGCCATCGACGAGAACGGCCTGCGCACCTCGCGATTCGCGGAAGCGAAGCCCAAGGGCTGTGTCTTCGAGTATGTGTACCTGGCCCGCCCGGACACCGACATCGCCGGCCGGAACGTCTACCTCTCCCGTGTGGAGATGGGCCGCAAGCTCGCGAAGGAAGCCCCGGTCGAGGCCGACCTGGTCATAGCGACCCCGGAGTCCGGCACCCCGGCCGCGATCGGCTACGCGGAGGCCAGCGGCATCCCGTTCGGCGCCGGTCTGGTGAAGAACGCCTACGTCGGACGTACGTTCATCCAGCCCTCGCAGACCATCCGCCAGCTCGGCATCCGCCTGAAGCTGAACCCGCTGAAGGAAGTCATCAAGGGCAAGCGGCTGGTCGTCGTCGACGACTCGATCGTGCGCGGCAACACCCAGCGCGCCCTGGTCCGCATGCTCCGCGAGGCGGGCGCGGCGGAGGTCCACATCCGGATCTCCTCCCCGCCGGTGAAGTGGCCGTGCTTCTTCGGCATCGACTTCGCCACCCGCGCCGAGCTCATCGCCAACGGCATGTCCATCGACGAGATCGGTACCTCGCTGGGTGCCGACTCCCTCTCCTACATCTCCATCGACGGCATGATCGAGGCGACCACCATCGCCAAGCCGAACCTCTGCCGCGCCTGCTTCGACGGCGAGTACCCGATGGAGCTCCCCGACCCCGAGCTGCTCGGCAAGCAGCTGCTGGAGACGGAGCTGGCCGCCGGCCCGGCCGCCACGGCCGCCGCCGACGCCATCCGCCGTCCGTAGACGGCCCGTAACACCTGCCGTACGACACGAAGGTTCTCATTAGCCATGTCTGAGACAACTGGTGCCAGCTACGCAGCCGCGGGCGTCGACATCGAGGCGGGCGACCGCGCGGTAGAGCTGATGAAGGAGTGGGTGAAGAAGACCCAGCGCCCCGAGGTCCTCGGCGGCCTCGGCGGTTTCGCCGGCCTCTTCGACGCCTCCGCCCTCAAGCGCTACGAGCGCCCGCTGCTCGCCTCCGCCACCGACGGAGTCGGCACCAAGGTCGACGTCGCCCGCCAGATGGGTGTCTACGACACGATCGGCCACGACCTGGTCGCGATGGTCATGGACGACATCGTGGTGTGCGGCGCCGAGCCGCTGTTCATGACCGACTACATCTGCGTCGGCAAGGTCCACCCCGAGCGGGTCGCCGCCATCGTCAAGGGCATCGCCGAGGGCTGTGTGCTCGCCGGCTGTGCCCTGGTGGGCGGCGAGACGGCCGAGCACCCGGGTCTGCTGGGCGAGGACGACTTCGACGCGGCCGGCGCCGGTACGGGCGTCGTGGAGGCCGACCGGCTGCTGGGCGCCGATCGCATCCGTACGGGTGACGCGGTGATCGCCATGGCGGCGTCCGGGCTTCACTCGAACGGGTACTCGCTGGTCCGGCACGTCCTGCTGAACCAGGCCGGCCTCGCCCTGGACGCGCGGATCGAGGAGTTCGGCCGCACCCTCGGCGAGGAGCTGCTGGAGCCCACGAAGATCTACTCGCTGGACTGTCTGGCGCTGACCCGGACCACCGACGTGCACGCCTTCTCGCACATCACCGGCGGCGGCCTCGCGGCCAACCTGGCCCGGGTGATCCCGGACGGTCTGCACGCGATCGTCGACCGCTCCACCTGGACCCCGGCCCCGATCTTCGACCTCGTCGGCAAGACCGGTCAGGTCGAGCGCCTGGAGCTGGAGAAGACCCTGAACATGGGCGTGGGCATGATCGCGATCCTCCCGGAGGAGTCCGCGGACGTGGCCCTGGCGACGCTGGCCGACCGAGGCGTGGACGCCTGGGTCGCAGGCGAGATCACGGACCGGGGCGAGCACACCACCGGTGCCGCCCTGGTCGGAACGTATGCGCGCTAAGCGCGCCGCGAGCTGAGACCGGCGAAAGCAGCGCAAAACCCGGTCCGGCGGGTAACCGCTCAGGACCGGGTCAGGCACTGCTGGATAGTCAAGCGCCGCGGCGATGTTGCGACGTGGGACCGGACTCGTCGTCCTCTTCGTCCTCATCGTCGTTGTTGTACAGATCCGCGTACTGGGCGTACGGGTCGTCTTCTTCGTCGTCCTCGAACGGCTCGCCGTTCGGCGGCTGGCTCGAAGTCGAAGCGCCCAGCTCGTTGGCCAGACGCGACAGGTCAGTCCCGCCGCTGTTGTACTTCAGCTGGCGGGCGACCTTCGTCTGCTTGGCCTTGGCCCGGCCGCGCCCCATGGCTCGACCCCCTCGGTGACGGGGCTCGACGGCCCCAGAGTCTTGACACGCGTTCATGATCTGGAACGGGCTCTCCTCGGAGAGACCGGTCCGTAGGGCTTCCACGGTACCTGAGCCCACGCCCATACGGTACGTCGCCCGCAGCACGCGCGTCTGCCCAGGACCCTCGAGGCGCCTTGTCCTCGCTGGTCAACCGCGATTTTAACCACTTCTCGGCAGCCGACCCGCCGACGAACGTGAGAGTTCTCTCTAAGTGTGCGCCGACGGGTCCCTGCCAAACCCCGGTCAGGGGTTCGATACGGCGGATCAGTGCGCGCCGCGTGCCTCCGCCATCCGCTGCTCGGCGATCCGGTCGGCCGCGGCGGCCGGCGGAATCCCATCTGTCTTCGCACGTGCGAATATGGCGAGCGTGGTGTCGTAGATCTTCGCGGCCTTCGCCTTGCACCGGTCGAAGTCGAAGCCGTGCAGCTCGTCGGCGACCTGGATGACACCGCCGGCGTTCACCACGTAGTCGGGCGCGTAGAGGATCCCGCGGTCGGCGACGTCCTTCTCGACGCCCGGGTGGGCGAGCTGGTTGTTGGCGGCGCCGCACACGATCTTCGCGGTCAGCGCGGGCACGGTGTCGTCGTTCAGGGCCCCGCCGAGCGCGCAGGGGGCGTAGATGTCGAGGTCCTCGACGCGGATCAAAGTCGCGGTGTCGGCGACGGCCGTCACACCCGTCGGGTGCGCCGCGAGGATCCGCCCGACCGCCTCCTCGCGGACGTCCGTGATGACGACCTCGGCGCCCTCCGCCCGCAGGTGCTCCACCAGGTGGTGGCCGACCTTGCCGACGCCCGCGATGCCGACCTTGCGGCCACGCAGGGACGGGTCGCCCCACAGATGCTGGGCGGAGGCCCGCATGCCCTGGTAGACGCCGAAGGCGGTGAGCACCGAGGAGTCGCCGGCGCCGCCGTTCTCCGGGGAGCGGCCGGTCGTCCAGCGGCACTCGCGGGCCACGACGTCCATGTCGGCGACGTACGTACCGACGTCGCACGCGGTGACGTAGCGGCCGCCCAGCGAGGCCACGAACCGGCCGTAGGCCAGCAGCAGCTCCTCTGACTTGATCATCTGCGGGTCGCCGATGATCACGGCCTTGCCACCGCCGTGGTCGAGCCCGGCCATGGCGTTCTTGTACGACATTCCGCGCGCGAGGTTCAGCGCGTCGGCGACGGCCTCTTCCTCGGTGGCGTACGGGTAGAAGCGCGTACCGCCGAGGGCCGGGCCCAGGGCGGTGGAGTGGATGGCGATGACGGCCTTGAGGCCGCTGGCGCGGTCCTGGCAGAGCACGACTTGCTCATGACCCCCCTGGTCCGAGTGGAACAGGGTGTGCAGGACGCCGTGTGTTACGTCGGTCACTGTGGTGACTCCTGAGTACGGTGCGGCGGTTGGAGCGGAGCTCCCGTACGGGTGGCGGGAGCTGTGAGCATGAGATTAGACCCGTGAGCGCTCGTCCAACCCGCAGTGCTCAGGATCACCCACTCCCGGAGTACGGCCGTGCGACGATTTGCATAGTTTTCCCGCACGTTTGTAAGCGGGTTTCGCAGGTTTCCCTGGCAGACGGCGGGGGAGGGAGCAGGCGTGCCCAAGGTGTCCTCGGTGATCGTCCCGTACGCGACCTATCTGCGGGTGTACGAACCGCTTGCGGCCTTCCCGGAACCGGAGCGCGGCCACTGGGCGCGTTACGCCCGCAACGCCGACCGGCCGTCGTACCAGGACGAACTACGCCGTTCCCTGGCGGACTTGCTGCCCACCCCGCCCGTCGCCGTTCCGGTGCACGAGAGCGGCGACGCCTTCGTGCTGGAGATCGACGGGGTGCTGTGCGTGTGCCCGTGGCGCACCCGGCTGCGCGGCTGGCAGGCCCTCGGGGAGCTGGCCGACGAACTGCCCGGGCCGGTGCTGGACGCGGTGCTCCCGGAGGTCGTACGGCGCCAGGCCGCCCAGGACTACGAGCGCTGGCTGGCCCGCAACCCCGACGCCCGGCCGTGGATCCGCACCTCGACCTGGCAGGTGCCGCTGCACTGGTTCGTGCTGGTGTCGGACGAGGAGCGGCGCTTCGAGAAGGGCTCGGGCGAGATCCCGCCGATGCTGCGCTACCGGACGCCGATGGTGCAGGCGCGGCGACGGGTGGCGCGGGCGCTGCGGACGCTGAGGGACACCGTCGACGAAGGGCCGCTCATCGACGGCCTGGTGGACGTCGGGCGCTGGCTGGAGGAGTTCCACCCGCGCTCGCTGGTCGAGCTGGACTACGGCGGCCTGGTGCACACCCTGCCGGCCGGCGAGTTGGAGGACGACCACTCGGCGGCGGACGTGGCCGACGGCATCGAGGCGCTGCGGCAGGGCGACGGGGCGGGCGCCGGGGAGGCCTACGGGCGGCTCATGGAGCGGTGGCGCTCGGTGCGGGACCGACGGTCGGCGAACTGACGTCCGGTGTGATGTAGCGCACCGTGTGATGTAACGAACTGGCGTTTGACGACACGCCCGTTTTGGGGTTTCGTGCTCGTTCTGAGGTTCTTGATGCCTCGTCAACAAGGGACGTAGAACCCGATCCGGGCGTATGCATCAAGAGTGCCTCAACGCGCGTAAGCGTGACGGACCGCACGTACGCGGCCCTTGCGCCCCCAACCCCCCCTCGTGCCAAAATAGGACAAGGAGTCCGGGGAGGACTCCATCTCGACATTGCACACTTTGGGGGGTCTTGTGACTCCTGCACGCCGCTGTGACTGATCGTCACAGTGGCGTGACTGTCCGCTATGGCATGGTCCATCGGCTTCCGTCGCTGATGAACACCTGGGAGGGCAATTCCATCGGTTTGGCCGACGCGGCTGGACAGATGGTGTAGTTGTAGTGCCGAGGACAAGCCGTTCGTCCTATAACCGACTCGACTCGCGTCCGCCATTTCGGGCAACGCGGGTCAAGGTGCAGAATTTAGAGGAAAGAACCGAGAAGGTTCGGTTCTCCCGAGGAGGCCGCTCATGACCGCTCGCACCCCTGATGCCGAGCCGCTGCTGACCCCGGCTGAGGTCGCCACGATGTTCCGCGTCGACCCCAAGACGGTCACGCGGTGGGCGAAGGCCGGGAAGCTTACTTCCATCCGTACGCTCGGCGGACATCGCCGTTACCGCGAGGCTGAGGTCCGCGCTCTGCTCGCGGGCATCCCGCAGCAGCGCAGCGAGGCCTGAACAGCTGCATAACCGGGCAAACCGGCAGTTCCCCCAACTTGCCGCAGCGCCCGAACTCTAGCTCCAAGCGACGCGGGTTCTGCCCCAACAGAGCTCACGCCCAAGCCGTCAGAGCACTTCAGGCACGCAACAAGGGTGCGTCGTAGATCGCGCTGGACTCCGCCGGGTCCAGCGCGATCTTTTTTGTGCGCGGGATGTGTGCCGGCGGTGGTCCTGTGAGTGGGCTTGTCGGAGTCTGGGGAGGGCTGTCGGATCTCCTGTGGACTCACTCTGCGTGGTCGCCGAGGGTGCGGTCGGACGGCGGCGGGGCAGGGCTGGAGGGGGCTGGGGTGAGCCCCGGAAGCTGGTGCAATTGCACATATTAAATTGACCAGTTGTAGGAGAGGTGTAAGCCCTACCTGCCCGGAAACTTATGCGGTGACACCCGTCACATGCCGTGATGCTTGTTGCCTCTGGCCTATGTGCGCTATTGGGAGGCCAGTGATCCATTGGCCCTTGCTCGGGCGGGAGTTGGCGTCGGTGACGCGATGCCGGGTCACGCGGTGGACGGGGCTTCGTCGACGATGACCTCGTCCGGGACCGGTTCGTAGCTGCGGGTGCCGGGGTCCATCGCCAGGCGCAGCAGTTGGCGGCAGATCGGGCAGTGGCGGGTGCGATGCCGGTAGGGGGAAGCGGCCGCCAGGTGTGCGCGGAGCAGTGCTCGCGTCTCGTGCCTCGCCGATGCCGCCATACGCCACCTCCAGGGGCCACGCGGGGAAGGGCCCTGATTTCTGGGTACCGAGCGAATGCGACGCCGTCAAGGCGGCCTGGGGGGCCAGGTCGCCCGGCGCGGGGGGCGTGCGCCGGGTTCTCCCGGCCACCGAAGCAACAAGCGAGGCCCGCTTCCCTCTCGGGAAGCGGGCCTCGCTTCTACTGCGGTCCTGACGGGATTTGAACCCGCGGCCTCCACCTTGACAGGGTGGCGAGCACTCCAAACTGCTCCACAGGACCTGGTTTCGCGGCGCCATTTGTGCGTTGCGCTGCGAGAAGAGACTGTACAGGAGGGGGAGCCCGCTGGTCGAACTCACCCAGCGTGCGCGCCCCGTTACGGTGCCAGAGTGTCGATCGTCTTCACGATCCGCTTGTCCGAGATGGGATACGCCGTACCGAGCGCGTGCGCGAAATAGCTGACGCGGAGCTCCTCCAGCATCCAGCGGACGTCCAGGACCTGCGCGGGCACCGGCCGCCCCTGCGGCATCTGCTCCAGGAGCCAGGCGTACTCGTCCTGCATCTCGTGGACCTTCTCCATGCGCGTGGTGTCCCGCTGGACGTTCGTCGGCATCTGCTGGAGCCGGCGGTCCACCGCGATCAGGTAGCGCATCAGGTCGGGCATGCGCCGCAACCCCGCCTCCGTCACGAAGCCGGGCTTCACAAGGGCGTCCAACTGCTTGCGGACGTCCGTGAGGTTCGCCAGCAACGCGGGGCTGCGTACGGCCTTCAGGCGGCGTTCAGCGGCCTGCCAGGCGGCGAGTACCTGCTGCACCTGGCCCACCGTACGGACCGTCGTGTCGACGATCTCGGCGCGCACCTTCTCGTACAGCTTCCGGTACGACTCCTCGTCCCACGCCGGTCCCCCGAAGTCACCGATCAGCTTGTCCGCCGCCGCCATCGCGCAGTCGTCGAAGAGGCCCTGGATCGAGCCGTGCGGGTTCGCCGACAGCGCCAGCTTCTGCGCGTTCGTCAGGTGATCGCTCGCGAATTTCGCCGGGTTGACCGGGATGTTGCGGAGGATCAGGCGGCGCGTGCCCTTCCACATCGCCTGCTGCTGCTCCGCCTCCGTGTCGAAGAGGCGCACCGAGACCGTGTCGCCGTCGTCGACCAGCGCCGGGTACGCCTTGACGGGCTGCCCGGCCCGGCGGGTCTCGAAGACACGGGTGAGCGAGCCGATGGTCCAGTCGGTCAGGCCCTTGCGCTCCAGTGACTCGCCGCCCTGGCGGGAGGCGGTGGCCGCGGCGGCCTGCGACAGGGCCTTGCGCGCCTTCGGCTTCAGGCGGAGCTTCAGGGCCTCCAGGTCCTTGTCCTCGGCCAGCTTGCGCCGGCGCTCGTCGACGATCCGGAAGGTGATGCGCAGATGCTCGGGGACCTTCGACCAGTCGAAGTCGTCGGCGGTGAAGGGCACTCCGACCATGCGCTTCAGTTCCCGGGCCATCGTCACCGGCAACGGCTCCTGCAACGGGACGGCCGTATCGAGGAAGCGCTTCGCGAAGTTCGGCGCCGGTACGTAGTTGCGGCGGATCGGCTTGGGGAGGGAACGGATCAGCTCCGTCACCAGCTCCTCCCTGAGACCCGGGATCTGCCAGTCGAAGCCCTCGTCCGTGACCTGGTTGAGGACCTGGAGCGGAATGTGGACCGTCACACCGTCCGCGTCCGCCCCCGGCTCGAACTGGTAGGTGACACGGAACTTCAGCTGCCCCTGCCGCCACGAGTCCGGATAGTCGGCCTTGGTGACCGCCTCCGCCGACTCCCGGATGAGCATCTCGCGCTCGAAGTCCAGGAACTCCGGCTCCTCGTGTCGCTTGTGCTTCCACCAGGAGTCGAAGTGGGCACCCGACACGACGTGTTCGGGCACCCTCTGGTCATAGAAGTCGAACAGCGTCTCGTCGTCGACGACGATGTCCCTGCGCCGCGCGCGATGCTCCAACTCCTCGACCTCGCTGAGGAGCTTGCGGTTGTCGGCGAAGAACTTGTGGTGCGTGCGCCAGTCCCCCTCGACGAGGGCGTTGCGGATGAACAGCTCCCGGCTGACCTCCGGGTCGATACGGCCGTAGTTGACCTTGCGCTGGGCGATGATCGGGACGCCGTACAGCGTCACCTTCTCGTACGCCATCACGGCCGCCTGGTCCTTCTCCCAGTGCGGTTCGGAGTAGGTGCGCTTCAGGAGGTGCTCGGCGAGCGGTTCGACCCACTCGGGCTCGATCTTGGCGTTGACGCGGGCCCAGAGCCGTGACGTCTCCACCAGCTCAGCCGACATCACGAAGCGCGGGGGCTTCTTGAAGAGGGCCGAGCCGGGGAAGATCGCGAACTTGGCGTTCCGGGCGCCCAGGTAATCGTTCTTCGCGCCCTCCTTCACGTCCTTCATCCCGATGTGGGAGAGGAGGCCCGCGAGGAGGGAGACATGTACGCGGTCGGCGGGGGCGTCGTCCTCGTTGAGGTGGATGCCCATCTGCTTGGCGACCGTGCGCAGCTGGGAGTAGATGTCCTGCCATTCGCGGATGCGCAGGAAGTTCAGGTACTCCTGCTTGCACATCCGGCGGAAGGACGACGAGCCGCGCTCGTGCTGCTGCTCGCGGACATAGCGCCAGAGGTTGAGATAGGCGAGGAAGTCGCTCGACTCGTCCCTGAAGCGCGCGTGCTGCTGGTCGGCCTGCGTCTGCTTGTCCGCCGGGCGCTCGCGCGGGTCCTGGATGGAGAGCGCGGCCGCTATGACCATGACCTCGCGGACACAGCCGTTCTTGTCGGCCTCCAGGACCATACGGGCCAGCCGCGGGTCGACGGGGAGCTGCGCGAGCTTGCGGCCGGTCTGTGTGAGCCGCTTGCGTACGTCCTTCTCGGCCGGGTCGATCGCGCCGAGCTCCTGCAGAAGCTGGACGCCGTCGCGGATGTTGCGGTGGTCCGGCGGGTCGATGAACGGGAACTTCTCGATGTCGCCGAGGCCGGCCGCGGTCATCTGCAGGATGACGGAGGCGAGGTTCGTACGCAGGATCTCCGCGTCCGTGAACTCCGGGCGGGCGAGGAAGTCGTCCTCGGAGTACAGCCGGATGCAGATACCGTCGCTGGTCCGGCCGCAGCGGCCCTTGCGCTGGTTGGCGCTGGCCTGCGAGATCGGCTCGATGGGGAGCCGCTGCACCTTGGTGCGATGGCTGTACCGGCTGATCCGGGCGAAGCCGGGGTCGATGACGTACTTGATGCCCGGAACCGTGAGGGAGGTCTCGGCGACGTTGGTCGCCAGAACGATCCTGCGGCCGGTGTGGGGCTGGAAGACGCGGTGCTGCTCGGCGTGTGAGAGGCGGGCGTAGAGGGGCAGGACCTCCGTGAAGCGGTACTGCTTCTTCGTCAGCGCGTCCGCGGTGTCCCGGATCTCCCGCTCACCGGAGAGAAAGACGAGGATGTCGCCCTTCCCCTCCCCCATCAGCTCCTCGACCGCGTCGCAGATCGCGGTGATCTGGTCGCGGTCGGAATCCTCCGAATCCTCCTCCAGCAGCGGCCGATAGCGCACCTCCACCGGATACGTCCGCCCGCTGACCTCGATGATCGGGGCGTCGCCGAAGTGCCGGGAGAAGCGCTCGGGATCGATGGTCGCCGAGGTGATGACGACCTTCAGATCCGGCCGTTTGGGCAGCAGCTGAGCCAGATATCCGAGCAGGAAGTCGATGTTGAGCGAGCGCTCGTGCGCCTCGTCGATGATGATCGTGTCGTAGGCGCGCAGCTCGCGGTCGGTCTGGATCTCGGCGAGCAGGATGCCGTCGGTCATCAGCTTGATGAAGGTGCCGTCCGGGTTCACCTGGTCGGTGAACCGCACCTTCCAGCCGACGGATTCACCGAGCGGGGTGTCCAGTTCCTCCGCCACCCGCTCGGCGACCGTACGGGCCGCGATCCGGCGGGGCTGGGTGTGCCCGATCATTCCCCTGACACCGCGCCCGAGCTCGACACAGATCTTCGGGATCTGGGTCGTCTTCCCGGAACCGGTCTCACCGGCGACGATCACGACCTGGTGATCGCGGATCGCGGCCGCGATCACGTCCTTCTTCTGGCTGACCGGCAGCTGCTCGGGATACGTGACGGCGGGTACGCGGGCACGGCGAGCGGCTATGCGCTCCTCGCCCTTGGCGATCTCCGTCTCGATCTCGGCGAGCACGGCGGCACGCGCCTCCGGCTTACGGATCTTGCGTGCACCTTCGAGCCGCCGGCCGAGCCGCTGTGCGTCGCGCAGCGAGAGCTCGGTCAGACGGGGGGCCAGGGAGCCGAGGGCGGGGGCAGGGTGCGTAGACATACGGGATCCAGGATCTCATCCCCCCGAAATCCATGGCGAACGGTTTTGCCGCGGGTGGCACGAGAAGACCCCCGTCGATCTGATCGACGGGGGTCTTTTCTGTGGCTGGGGCCGGGGTCGAACCGGCGACCTATCGCTTTTCAGGCGATCGCTCGTACCAACTGAGCTACCCAGCCACGAGGCTTCCGGGGAAGCCTCGGCGGTCCTGACGGGATTTGAACCCGCGGCCTCCACCTTGACAGGGTGGCGAGCACTCCAAACTGCTCCACAGGACCTTGCGATGCGTACGACAGTGTCGCACACCGTACTGCGTGCCCCCAACGGGATTCGAACCCGTGCTACCGCCTTGAAAGGGCGGCGTCCTAGGCCGCTAGACGATGAGGGCTATCGGCCCGCCTGGGCGCTTCTCAGCGCGTCGGGGACGTGAGAAGCATATGGGATGGCGGGAGGTATCGCCAAAACGGTTTACGGGGAGGGGCTGGGTGGGGGAGTAGGGGAGTCGGTCGCGCCCGGTTGGTTCTCCTCCACCAGGTTGCGCCGCACCTCCGCGGTGGTGAGGCCCAGGCCGCCCAGTTCGATCTCGTCCCAGGCCTGGAGGCGGTGGGTGTCGCGGTCGAAGTAGAGGATCGAGGTCTGGATGGGATCGGGGTATTTGCCCTCGACCGCGCGCAGGCCGCTGCCGCCGGTGGAGCCTTCGAGGCGCAGGCGGGTGCCGTACGGCATGACTTCCATCTCCTGGTGGTGGAGGTGGCCGGCCAGGGCCAGTGGGACCTCGCCGTCCGTCTGGCGGGCGGCGACGGGTTCGTGGGCGATGGCGACGTCCACGGGGGTGCCGGCGGCTTCCTGGTCGCGGAGGGAGGTGGCGAGGCGGGCGCCCGCCAGTTCGTTCGCCGCGTCGCCGCCGGCGACCTGGGAGCGGTCGGGGGTGAACTGGGGGTCGCCGATGCCCGCGAAGCGCAGGCCGGCGATGGTCTGCGCCTTGCCGTCGTCCAGGACGTGGACGTTCTTCAGGTCCTCCAGGTAACGCTGGGTCAAGCCTGAGTCGTGGTTGCCGCGGACCCAGACGTAGGGGGCGTCGAGGTCCTCGATGGGGTCGAGGAAGCCGTTCTCGGCGGCCGTGCCGTGGTCCATGGTGTCCCCGGAGTCGACGATCACGTCGACCTTGTACTGGTCGACGAGCGAGGCGATGATCTTCCAGCTCGCCGGGTTGAGGTGGATGTCGGAGACGTGCAGGACGCGGATGGTGCTCGGGTCGGGCGCGTAGGCGGGGAGCGTGGAGGTGGCGTCGTAGAGCTTGGTCACGTTGGTGACCAGGCGGGCCAACTCCTTCTGGTAGACGTCGAATTCGGTGACGATGCTGCGGGCGTTGCCGACCAGGGACGGCGCGGAGGAGAGCAGGCCCGAGAACTTCGGTTCCAGGACCGACTCCGGGTTCCAGGTGGCGTACGCCGTGCCGCCCGACGCGGCCAGGAGGGTCAGGGCGAGGCCGCCGGCGGCCAGGGCCCGGCGGGGGCGGCGGTAGATCGCGAGGCCCAGGGCGGCGGCGCCGGTGACCACGGCCACGCAGCTGCGTACGGCCAGGTCGCGGGTGCCGTCGGCGACGTCCTGGGTGACCTCGTCCTGGAGGCCGGAGAGGCGTTCGGGGTGGTCGACCAGGGCCTGGGCGCGGGCGGGGTCGAGCTGGTCGACGTTGACGTCCAGGCGGACCGGGGCGATGTGGCTGTCCAGCTGGAGGGCGCCGAGCGGGGAGACGTTGATCTTCGTGCCGCCGGTGATGGACGGGCGCAGCGTCATCGTCGTGTTCATGGGGCCGACCGGGACGCGTACGTTGCCGACGATCAGCAGGCCCAGCCAGGCGCCGAGCAGGACGACGGTGACCAGGCCGAGGGCGCGGGTCCAGGGGTGCGGCTGGGTGACCAGTTCCAGCGTGGGGAGCGGGCGGCGGGTGGCGTAGCGGCGGGCGAGAGCGCGTGGCGCCCTGGGTAGGTGACCTAGAACCTTCATTACGGCGGCGGGGACGCGGGCCATTGGTCCCGTATGCCCAACCGCGGCGGCTGATATGCGGGGCCGTTCGCGGCTCCTGCGCGGGGGTGTCGTACCCGACAATGGGGCTGTGCTGGAGATGACGCGCGAGGAGTTCGAGGAACTGGTCGCCGAGGCGCTGGACCGGATTCCGCCGGAGCTGACGCGGCTGATGGACAACGTCGCGGTGTTCGTCGAGGACGAACCGCCCGCGGACGATCCCGAGCTGCTCGGGTTGTACGAGGGGACTCCGCTGACGGATCGCGGTGAGTGGTACGCCGGGGTGCTGCCGGATCGGATCACGATCTACCGGGGGCCGACGCTGCGGATGTGTGCGTCGCGGGAGGAGGTCGTCGAGGAGACCGAGGTGACCGTGGTGCATGAGATCGCGCATCACTTCGGGATCGATGACGAGCGGTTGCACGCGCTCGGTTACGGGTGAGCGAGCGCTGTTACGAAGGTGCGGCCGGGCTGTGTCGCGGGGCGCGTGTCCTCTTGTGGGCGGCGGGAGTTGGGCAGGTTGACTTCTTCGCCCGCCACTGGAGGTGGCCGCCGTGCGCCCCTTGTACGTACCTGTCCGTCTGGCCGCCACGGTCATCGCCGTCGCGGCTGCCGCCGGCTGTATGAGCGTGGGCGACGACGAGGGAGGCGGAAGCGCGAAGCCGTCGCACTCCGCCGGGCAGCGAGGCGGTGAGGCGCCCGACGGGGGGTCGGCCGTGTCGGGCGGTGGGTCCGGGTACGGGCCGCACGCGGACGACGGCAAGCGGGGGAGGGCGAAGGACAAGGGGAAGAAGGGCGCGAAGGGGGCCGCGAAGTCGGCGCCTCCCTCGGCCTCGCCGTCCGCCGAGGTGAGTGTGTCCGCTCCGGCGGGGGGCGGCAGGCCGGACGGGCCGGGGCAGACTGAGAACCCGGGCCCCACGCGTACGGCCGAGCCGACGCCCACCCGGACGGTGGAACCGGAGCCGACGCCGACGCAGGAACCGACGTCCGCCGCGCCCACGCCCACGGAGGCCGAGCCGTCCTCGTCCGCGCACGAGGAGACCGGGCCGCAGCTGGGCCAGCGGGAGCCGGCGCCGGCCGCGGGGACGCCGGCGTGACGTCCGGCGAGTGACGTCGCCTACACCGGCCTCGGTTGATTTGCCTTGGGGGGCTGGGGGTGCGTATGGTGGTAGATCGTTTGATCCCATTTGCCCGGCGCCAACGCAGAGCGCGCCGTGTGGCGCGTACTCTCCCTTGCCGTGGCGGACCGCATAGAGGCGGTCGTAATGCGAATCACGGAGTTGACGGGCGCGTGCCGACGAGACTCCGGAAGGTTTCGCTTACGCATGTCCATTTCCAGTACTGATCACGTCGTAGTGTCCGAGAACGGCGAGAACGAGCCCGTCGAGGAGACCCCCACGGTCACCTTCGCCGACCTCGGTCTCCCCGAGGCAGTCGTGCGCAAGCTCGCGCAGAACGGCGTGACCACCCCCTTCCCGATCCAGGCCGCGACCATCCCGGACGCCCTGGCCGGCAAGGACATCCTGGGCCGTGGCCGTACCGGCTCCGGCAAGACACTGTCGTTCGGTCTGCCGGCCCTGGCCCGGCTGTCCGGCGGCCGCACCGAGAAGCACAAGCCGCGCGCCGTCATCCTCACCCCGACCCGTGAGCTCGCGATGCAGGTCGCGGACGCGCTCCAGCCCTACGGCGACCAGCTCGGCCTGAAGATGAAGGTCGTCTGCGGCGGTACGTCGATGGGGAACCAGATCTACGCCCTGGAGCGGGGCGTCGACGTGCTGGTCGCGACCCCGGGCCGGCTGCGCGACATCATCAACCGCGGCGCCTGCTCGCTGGAGCACGTCGAGGTCGCCGTGCTCGACGAGGCCGACCAGATGTCCGACCTGGGCTTCCTGCCCGAGGTGACCGAGCTGCTCGACCAGGTCCCGCCGGGCGGTCAGCGGATGCTGTTCTCCGCGACGATGGAGAACGAGATCAAGACCCTCGTCGACCGGTACCTGAAGGACCCGGTCCTGCACGAGGTCGACGCGGCGCAGGGCGCGGTGACGACCATGTCGCACCACATCCTGATCGTGAAGCCCAAGGACAAGGCGCCGGTCACCGCCGCGATCGCCTCCCGCAAGGGCCGCACCATCATCTTCGTCCGCACCCAGCTGGGCGCCGACCGAATCGCCGAGCAGCTGCGCGACGCCGGTGTGAAGGCCGACGCGCTGCACGGCGGTATGACGCAGGGCGCGCGGACGCGGACGCTGGCCGACTTCAAGGACGGTTACGTCAACGCGCTCGTCGCCACCGATGTCGCCGCCCGCGGTATCCACGTCGACGGCATCGACCTCGTCCTGAACGTGGACCCGGCCGGTGACCACAAGGACTACCTGCACCGCTCCGGCCGTACCGCTCGCGCGGGCCGCTCCGGCACGGTCGTCTCCCTGTCCCTGCCGCACCAGCGCCGCCAGATCTTCCGGCTGATGGAGGACGCGGGCGTCGACGCCTCGCGCCACATCATCCAGGGCGGGGCCGCGTTCGACCCGGAGGTCGCCGAGATCACCGGCGCCCGTTCGATGACCGAGGTGCAGGCGGAGTCGGCGGGCAACGCCGCTCAGCAGGCCGAGCGCGAGGTCGCCCAGCTCACCAAGCAGCTGGAGCGGGCGCAGCGGCGTGCCGCGGAGCTCCGTGAGGAGTCCGACCGGCTCGTCGCCCGCGCGGCGCGTGAGCGGGGCGAGGACCCGGAGGCCGCGGTGGCCGAGGCGCAGGCCGCGGCGGTCGAGGCCGTCGAGGTGGCCGTGCCCGAGCAGCCGGTGGCGCAGGACGTGGACAAGTCGGAGGCTCCGGCGTACGAGCGTCGTGAGCGTCGGGACAACGACCGTGGCGGCTTCCGTCGGGACGACCGTCGCGATGACCGTGGTGGGCGTTCCTTCGAGCGTCGGGACGACCGGGGCGGCGAGCGCGGTGGGTTCAACCGTGACCGTGGTGACCGTGGGTTCGAGCGTCGGGACAACGACCGTGGCGGCTTCCGTCGCGATGACCGTGGTGGGCGTTCCTTCGAGCGTCGGGACGACCGGGGCGGCGAGCGCGGTGGGTTCAACCGTGACCGTGGTGACCGTGGGTG
>NZ_JBVKCZ010000013.1:186974-228631 GCF_055634335.1 Streptomyces sp. NPDC111802
TCGAGCGTCGGGACAACGACCGTGGCGGCTTCCGTCGCGATGACCGTCGCGACGACCGTGGCGGCCGTTCCTTCGACCGTGACCGTGGTGGCCGTCCCTTCGAGCGCCGTGACGACCGTGGCGGCTTCCGCCGGGACGACCGGCCGGCCGGTCGCTCCTTCGAGCGCCGGGACGAGCGCGGCGGTCACCGTGGCAGCGACCGTCCCTTCAACCGTGACCGTCGCGACGACCGTCCCGGTTTCCGCTCCGGCGGCCACGAGCGCCCGGCCGCCCGCCGTGACGACCACCGTGGCGGCGGCTCCTTCGGGCGCCGCGAGGACAAGCCGCGCTGGAAGCGCAACGGCTGACGCCTGCTGAACCGATCCTGAAGGGCCCGTACGACTCCGGTCGTACGGGCCCTTCGCGTGTCGTGGGACGGCACTGGGGGCAGCCGTTCTCTTTTCGACTACCGCTGCCTGTGCGGCGGTTGTTAGCATCCGCTGACTTTCTTGAGGTGCGCGGCCGGGGGGATTCGACGCGGGCGCGCCTGCCTCGCTCTCATTTCCCTGGGGAGGGACCCTTGGCCCGGCGCGTGCGCGCACGCTCTTTCCTGGTCGGCCTGGCAGCCTTGAGCGCCGGTTCGCTGACCACCGCGGTACCGGCTGCCGCGGACACACCCACGCCCGTCCGGACGGTGGACGGCGTGTGGGGCATCGATTTCGCGGGCGGCGTCCTGACGACGGTCGAGAGTGTCCCGAACGGTGAACAGTTCGTCATGAGCCGCCCGATCTCCGCGGACGGCGCCTCTGCGGGCGACCTGAGCTTCTGGGGCAATGCCGGCACGTTCGTGGACGGCAGCCACCTGAAGAGGGTGCCGTGCGACGCCGGCTCCTGTGTGGTGCTGCGGGCGGCCGGGAACGGAAACATCGGCACCTTCCTCGTCGACGACGGCAAGGAGTACGCGCAGATCCTGACGGGCCCCAACAGCTTCCACGCGGCGGACGAACCCGCAGTGACCGGCGGCAGGTTCGCGGACATCACGGGCCGCTACTTCGTCTACGACGCGGCATCCACCGGCAAGCAGTACGCCGACGCCACCAGCGCCTTCCGGTACCAGGACGTCCGCCTCACCCGCTCCGTCACCGCCGCCTCCGTGTGGGGCTCGCGGTTGTGGACGCCGGGCACGGGTGCCGGCACCGTCACCGCGTACGACCTGGAGCAGAAGAAGACCGTCGAGACGCTCGCCACGGGCGCACCCTGCACGGTCAAGGAGCTTCAGGTGGTGGGCCGCTGGGTCTACTGGAACTGCGGGTCCACGGGCGCGGCAGGCGTGTACGACCGTGCGGCGGAGAAGAAGATCACCATTCCGTCCGGCCCGGTCCTCGTGGGCGACGGCTACCTCGTCCGGCATGACCGGACGGCCGGGAAGCTGCTGCTCACCGACTTCCACACCGGAACGGCCGCCACGGCGCGCGAGATCGCGGACCTGCCGGCCGGGAACACCGCCGATCAGCGGCGGCTGACCTGGGCCGTGGACAAGTTCGGCGGCGACATCGCGTACGTCGGCCAGGACAAGGCGATCCGGATCGTGCCGAGCGGTGTGCCCTCGTCGGCGCTGGCGGTGATCGAGGCGGACCAGGACGACCCCTACCTGAACGCCAAGGACGACTCCTGGCTCAGCACCTGGCAGTTCAACAAGCCGGCGTCCTGGAAGTACACGGCGAAGGACTCCGTCGGCCGTGTCGCGTACACCAGCACCGGGACCGGAGCCCAGGCCGAGGTCGGCTGGACCGGGAAGACGAACGCGGGGACGTACGCCTTCAACGGCCGCTACTCCTGGACCCTGACCGCCTCCGCGATCGAGGGCGGCGGCACCTACACGACCAGCGGCACCATCGGGCTCTCCGGCGGCCGCCAGGGCCATCACGACCAGGGCGGCTACAGCTACGGGGAGCTGGTCACCCTCAATTCCTCGGGCGGTCTGACCCTGCACTACACCGAGGGCAAGGGGACGTTCGACTGGAAGCAGTCCGCCTCCGGCTGGCCCGCCGGGACGGTGGCCGTGCCGTTCGGCGACATGGGCGGCGACCGGTGCGCGGAGATGCTGGTGCGGACGCCCGGCGGGGAGCTGCGCCGGTACGCGGGCAAGTGCGGGTCGTCGTACAGCCCGTCGAGCAGTCACACCTCGCTCGGGACGGGCTGGAACGCGTACGACGTCCTCACCGCGCCCGGCGATCTCACCGGGGACGGCCGTACCGATCTGCTGGCGCGTCAGAAGTCCACGGGTGACGTCTTCGTGTTCGCGAACGACGGCGCCGGGAAGCTGAGGGCGCGCGTGAAGATCGCCTCGGCCTGGAAGGGCTACACGCGGATGGTCGGCGCCGGGGATCTGACCGGCGACGGGTACGGCGATGTGCTGGCGCACGACAAGTACGGGGCGCTGTACCGGCTCGACGGGGCGGGCGACGGGAAGCTGAAGGCGCGGGTGAAGATCGCGTCCGGGTGGGGGGCGTCGTACAACGTCGTGGTCGGCGTCGGCGACATCACCGGGGACGGGAAGAACGACCTGGTCGCGCGGGACACCGCGGGCAACCTGTACCGCAATCCCGGGACCGGGAACGGGACGTTCGGGCCGCGCGTGAAGATCGCGAGCGGCTGGCAGGGCTACAAGGGCATCTTTTAGCCATGTTGTGACGCATGTCATGTCCCCAGCGAGGGAATCGCTGGGGACATGACAGATGACGCCATAGCGAGCGGGCCGTCGGACGGAAGACTCTCCGACGAAGAGCGGCTGGCCCAGCTCGGCTACACGCAGGTTCTCGCCCGCCGCATGTCGGCGTTCTCCAACTACGCGGTCTCCTTCACGATCATCTCGGTGCTGTCGGGCTGTCTGACGCTGTATCTGTTCGGCATGAACACGGGCGGCCCGGCGGTGATCACCTGGGGCTGGGTGGCCGTCGGCCTGATGACGCTGTTCGTGGGACTGTCGATGGCCGAGATCTGCTCGGCGTACCCGACCTCGGCCGGCCTGTACTTCTGGGCGCACCGGCTGGCGCCGAAGCGGACCGCCGCGGCCTGGGCGTGGTTCACGGGCTGGTTCAACGTGCTCGGCCAGGTGGCGGTGACGGCGGGCATCGACTTCGGGGCCGCCTCGTTCCTGGGCGCGTATCTGAACCTGCAGTTCGACTTCGAGGTGACCCCCGGCAGGACGATCCTGCTCTTCGCGGGCATCCTCGTGCTGCACGGCCTGCTGAACACCTTCGGCGTGCGGATCGTGGCCCTGCTCAACACCATCAGCGTGTGGTGGCATGTGCTGGGCGTCGCGGTGATCGTCGGCGCGCTGGCCTTCGTACCGGACCGGCACCAGTCGGCGTCCTTCGTGTTCGGCGAGTTCGTGAACAACACGGGCTGGGGCAGTGGGGTGTACGTGGTTCTGGTGGGTCTGCTGATGGCCCAGTACACCTTCACCGGCTACGACGCCTCGGCCCATATGACCGAGGAGACGCATGACGCCTCGACGGCGGGCCTGAAGGGCATCGTGCGGTCGATCTGGACGTCATGGATAGCGGGCTTCGTCCTCCTGCTCGGCTTCACCTTCGCGATCCAGTCCTACGAGGGTGCCCTCACGTCCCCGACGGGGGCGCCGCCGGCGCAGATCCTGCTGGACGCGCTGGGCGTGACGGCGGGCAAACTGCTGCTGCTGGTCGTCATCGGGGCGCAGCTGTTCTGCGGAATGGCGTCCGTGACGGCCAACAGCCGCATGATCTACGCCTTCTCACGCGACGGCGCCCTGCCGTTCTCGCACATCTGGCACACGGTCAGCCCGCGCACCAGGACGCCGGTGGCCGCCGTGTGGCTGGCGGCGGGTGGGGCGCTGGTCCTCGGCCTGCCGTATCTGATCAACGTCACGGCTTACGCGGCGGTGACCTCGATCGCGGTCATCGGCCTGTACATCGCGTACGTCATCCCGACGCTGCTCCGGGTGCGCAAGGGGGACACCTTCGAGCGCGGGCCCTGGCATCTGGGCCGCTGGTCGGGCGCCGTGGGGGTGGTGGCGGTGGTCTGGGTCGGCGTGATCACGGTGCTGTTCATGCTGCCGCAGGTGTCGCCGGTGACCTGGGAGACCTTCAACTACGCCCCGGTCGCCGTCCTGGTCGTCCTCGGCTTCGCCTGGATCTGGTGGCTGGCCTCGGCCCGGCACTGGTTCCTGAACCCCGACCACGAGCGCACCCTCGCCCGCGAGGCCGCTCGCGCGGGGGCGCCCGAACCGGCGGATCCGTAGCACGTCGGCACGTGCGCGCTCATTCCACCCCCCTCTCCACCTCCTGCACCACCGCCGACGCGGCCGTGACCCCGATACCCGATCGGAGACACGGCCACGTCGGGCTATGCTCGGGGTGGCAACATCGCCTGGGCCCTTAGCTCAATTGGCAGAGCAGTGGACTTTTAATCCATTGGTTGTGGGTTCGAGTCCCACAGGGCCTACCGGTGGTAGGCGGGGGATATGGCCTCTGACCTGCTACGCAGCGCCTGAGTCGACTTTGGTCGGGTTGGGCGCTGCTTCGTTTTCGGGATCGTGCGTGGCGATGCGTGAGCGTGTGGGCCCGTGGCCTGCGGATCGGCTTTGGCCCGCTCCAGGTCCGCCTCCGACTTCTCCACCCCCGCAAGGACCGCCCCTGATCCACCTCATTCACCACACCGCGGCCGGCATCCGCGGCCGGCTCCCGGGCCGCCGCTGTCACCGCGTGGTCGCCGCCGCCCCGGCCGAGCGGGACGAGCCCCTGGCGGTGCGCCGAGCGCCGGCGAACGCGCCTGGTGGTGGAGCGGGTTGGAGGCGGACGTGTGCGTCCAGGCCGCTGCCGGGGGCGGAGTGCAGGGTGATCTCGCCGCCGGAGGCACGGATCAGGTGGCGCACGATGGGCAGGCCCAGGCCGGTGCCGTCGTGGTGGGAGTCCGAGGCCCGCCAGAATCGGTCGAAAGCCCGCTCCCGGTCCGCCGGCGGCATGCCGGGGCCCTGGTCGATGATGTGGAGTTCCGCGCCGGGTGCGCGGGTGAGGGTGAGCGTGGTGCCGGGCGGGGAGACTCGCAGCGCGTTGGCGACCAGGTTGTCGATGACCTGTTCCAGTGCCCCGGGGATCGCCCAGACCCGGCCCGCCGGCGTTCCGGTGACGGCGAGTGTGACGTGCTGTTCGGCGGCGAGCGACTCCCACATCGCGGCACGGTCGGCCAGTACGGCGTCCAGGTCGGTGGCCTCCGGTGTGGTGGCCGTGTTCTCCAGGCGGGCCAGGGCGAGCAGCCCGTGCACCATGCGCCCGAGCCGTTCGACCTCGCCCACGGCTTCGTCCAGGCTGTCGTGGGCGCGCGGGTCGAGGTAGGGCTCGAGGTTCTCCAGCCGCAGTCGCAGCGCGGTCAGCGGGGTCTTGAGCTGGTGGGAGGCCTCTCCGGCGAACGCCTGCTGAGAGTCGAGTAGTTGTTGCAGGCGGGTGGCGGTGTGGGTGAACGAGGCGGCCAGTTCGCGTAGTTCGGGTGGGCCGCTGGTGGCGTCGGGCGGGTTGGTCAGGCGGCCGTCGGCGAGCTGAGTGGTGGCGCGGTGCAGGGTGCGCAGCGGCCGGGTGATCCAGTGGGCCAGGGTGAAGGCGACCAGGGCGACCGCGGCCAGGATGGAGGCCCCGGCCAGCGCGAGGGCGAGCCAGATGGTGTGGTTGCGGTCGGTGACCATCGTCATCGGGTACGTCACCCGGAGCGCCCCGCGGATCGTGGTGCCCGAGGTGCCGGGCTGGGTGGCGTAGAGCGCCTCGCCGCCGTCGGCGCCGGTGCGGGTGCCGGTGGTGGGCTGGTTGTTCAGTGCGGTGGCGATGTCCGGCTCGGCGGACAGGTTCGTTCCGGCGGGGACGGCAGCACCGGAGGCGGCCAGCACCACGCCCGCGCGATCGACCACGATGACCTGGCCGCCGGTGCGGGCGGTGTAGTCGTTGATCAAGGTGGGCAGTTCCGCGGTGTTGCCCTCTTCGATGTTCTCCTCGGTGACCTCGGCGAGCATCGTCGCGTCCCGCTCGACGGTCTGGGCGAAGCGGTCGGTCTCCCCACGGGCGTAGAGGTAGCCGAGCGGGATCTCCAGGCCGGCCAGCACGAGCAGGGCCAGGCCGAGGTAGCTGTACAGCAGGCGCCGGGTCATCGAGTGACCTCGGGCGGCGGATCCCCGGGCACGGTCAGGCGGAAACCGACGCCGCGCGCGGTCGTGACCCAGCCCGGATCGCCGAGTTTGCGGCGCAGGGCGGCGACGTGGGCGTCGAGGGTCTTGGTGGGGCCGAAGAAGTGCGGGTCCCACACCGCGTCCATGATCTGCTGACGGGAGTGGACCGCGCCGGGGTCCTGGGCGAGGTACGCGAGCAGGTCGAACTCCCTCGGGGACAATGCGACTTCGCTGCCGTCGAGATGTATCTGGCGGGTGCGCCGGTCGATCTGCAGCGGGCCGAGCTGTTGGGGCGCGGGTGCCGCCGCGGGTATCGCGGAGGTCGCATCCGGTGCCGTCGGGACCGCGGGCAGGGCACCGGTGCGGCGGGTGACCGCGCGGATACGGGCCACCAACTCCCGTACGCCGAACGGCTTGGCCATGTAGTCGTCCGCGCCGAGCTCCAGCCCTGCCACCCGGTCGGCCTCCTCGCCCCGGGCGGTGATCATGATGATCGGGATGGGGGAGCGGGCCCGCAGGCCGCGGCACACATCCAGGCCGTCCATGTCCGGCAGCCCGAGGTCGAGCAGGACCAGATCGGGTGAGCCGTCGGAGGTGAGCCCGGCGGCGCCGGTGCGCACCCGGTCCACGGTGAAGCCGTAGCGGCCCAGTCCCTCGGTGAGCGGTTGGGCGATCCGGTCGTCGTCTTCGATCAACAGCAGCCGCATGGCGACAGGCTCGCACAGCTGTGTCACGGGAGTTGGGGTGTTCACGAGAACCCGCCTGGGACCTGGGGAAACGGATGATGCGCCGCGACGTCGGCGGCATACCGAGGCAGTGACAGCGCCGGCCGCCGAGGGGAGTCAGCCGTCGTCGGCGCGGTCGCCGTCCTCCCGCCCGTCCTCGTCGTGCTCGTCGTCGCCCTGTTCGCCGGCACCGGGCCGGAGGCCGGTCGGGGGCGGAGTAGCAGAGACACCGTCTCCGCCGGCTCCACCAGCGGCGGGGGGCGAGGCGGAGGCCGTGGCATCCGGAGGAAGAGACGGCTCGGCGGGCGACTTCGGCGCGGAGACCTGAGGGGTACCGCCGGAGTCGCTGGGCACCGAATCGGAGGAGACCGTGTCACTCACCATCGACAGAGCGGCACCGAAGCCGCCCATCGCCACCAGCGCGGCGGTGACCATCAGGGCCCGCCCGGGCCGGGCGGCCGTTTGCTGCCACCGGCCCGCCAGGCGCGCACGGTCTCCATCCGCGTGCCGCCGCCTCACGGCCGCGCTGTCCGGCTCCTCATCGGCGGGGGCTGTCGTCGACGCGAAGCCGGGCGGCGGTTCATCCGCCGACCACGACTGCGCCGGAGCGGGCGAGGGAGGGTCGGGGTAGTCGAAAGCGTCCTCCCCGTACCGGTCTCCACAGCCACCCTCCGCCGAGCCGAGGGCGTGCGCGGTGAGCGCCGCCGTCGCGTCGATCTCCGGCTCCGGGGCCGGTGCGGGGTCGGTGGGCATGGCGCTCCTCCCTTCGGGCGGGCCAGGGGTCAGCTGCCGGCCTCGTCCGCCTCCTCGTCCTTGGTCTTGACGACCTTGTACGTCGCGGGGTCGAGGTAGACCTCGACCTCACTGCCGTCGGCCTTCTTGATCTCCACCGCGTACATCCCGGGGTTCTCCGCGTCCTTCTCGGACTTGACCACCGTGCCGGGATAGGCCGCCAGCGCCGCCGCCTCTGCTTTCTCCTTCGCCTCGCCGGTCAGCGGCGTCTCCACCGCATCGCCGCCTCCGGCTTCCGCGGCTTCGTCCTCGGCGGGAGCGGCAGTCTGCGTATTGCTCGCGCCGGCGGCGGAATCACCGGAGTCGGATCCGCCGCCACAGGCGACGAGCGCGAACATCAGCACGGCGGAGGGAACGGCGACCAGGGCGCGACGGGGCACTGCACGCATCAGGTGTCTCCAGAGCAGTCGAGGTGCGGAGTCCGGGGCCGGAACTCCGGGGGAACGTCAACGACCCTAGAAACACGCCTTCCAGAGCAAGCCCAGCGAAGCGACAGCAGCAGACCAGCAAACGCCCAATCTTTCGCCACCGCCGCTAGGCCTCTGACCTGCTACGTAGCCCCTGAGTCGGCTTCGGTCGGGTTGGGCGCTGATTCGTTCTCGGGCCCGTGCGTGAGCGATGTGTGGGCGGGGAGTGTGCGTGGCCGCGGCGGATTGTGTGTGGCCCGGCTCAGCGGGTACCCGAGATGGGCGTGGAGCCAGGCAGTGTGCCCCACGAGTGGGCCGTCTGCCCCCGGATGTCTTCATGAGCCGGTAGGCAGGCGGTGCGCTCGGTTCGGACGAGCCCGTCTGATACTGCGGGTCGGGGCCGTCGGCGGCGTACGGTGGAGATACCGAGGGCATCGCGCATTCCGGCCGTCTGCCGGGTCGCCCTCGGCGCGAGACGAACCCCGGGCCGCCCGAGCGGACGGTGCGGAGACGGGTCGGCATCATGTACGCCGCGATGACTGCAACTCCGCGCCCTTCTCTGGTCGTTGTGCATCCCTGCCAGGGGGCGGGGTGATCGCGGTGCGGCGACTGGACATCCACCGGCGTGACAAGGGGGAGCGGGCCCTGGTCACGCTCCTGGGCGAGGTGGGGCCGGCCACGGCGCCGCTGCTGCGGGCCGCGCTGGAGCAGTGCCTGCGCGACGGCATGACCGTCATCGACGTCGATCTCACCACCGTCGGCTCCTGCGACGCCAAGGGCCTGGACGTGTTCCTGACGGCGTCACGGCGTGCCGACCGGGTGCACGCCGCGCTGCGGCTGCACCATCCGTGCGCCCAGATCACCCGGCTCCTCGCCGTCACCGGCTCCGCTCCCCTGCTTCTCGCGGCCCCCGCCAGCCCGGTGCCACCCGAACTGCTTCACGGCCTGCTGGACACGTCTTCTTCGGTTTCGTCGGCTTCGTCGGCCGGAGGGACACGCGCGTCCGGCGACCGCGGTGATACGCCGGTGATCAAGGACGGTATTCGTCTGCGCCGGCTGACTCGCTGGCAGGCCGAGGCGATGAGCGAGGACATCGCCGACCTGGCCGTGGCACCCGCCGCGGGCTCCTCCGGCCAGGCGCACCGAGCGCGGGTCGACTTCCTGCGGCGGCTTGCCGGCAGCGCACGACGGCCCGGCTTCGCCTTGCTGCTCGCCGAGACGACGGTGCTGGTGGGATGTGCCTTCGGATTTCCGGTGAGCCCCGGCGGCCGCTCCGAGCTGGGGCTGCAGGAGTGCATCGGTCGGCTCACCGGCGGCACCGGGTTCCTGCTCCTCACCCAGGTCGTGGCGCAGCACCATGCCCAGCACCGCGACATCGGCCGCCTCCTGCAACAACGCCTGCTGGCCGACCGGCACGCCACCGTCGGGGTCGCCCTGCTTCACCCCGCCGACCGGGCCGGGCGGTCCGCCTACGAGTCCTGGGGCTGGCGGGACCACGGAGAGCTGGTCGGGCTGCCGGGCCTGGGCGCGCCTCGGGTGCTGACCCTGTCCCGGGGGAGCGGACCTGCGGTGCCTGCGCCTCGGGCCGCCCGGCCGCGCCGGGCGTAGCCTGGGAGGGACCGAGAACACGTCGGGCGCACGATCACGAGGCGCCGTTCCCGGCGAGTGACGAACGAGGGCGGTCCGAGGCTGCCCGGGACGGGACCGCGCGATGGACTCCCCCACGACGCCCGCCGGAAGCACCCCACCGGGTGACGCGCACACGTACCGGATGCCGCTGTCCCGACTGAGCCTCACGCCGGAGGCCAGCCACGGTCCGCTGGACGGAGCATGGTGGCCACGCTGTGACGCCCTGGAACTGGAACTGCCTGCCCTCGTGGGCTCGTTGGACCCCGGCCACGGCACGGTCACCCGCGTCACGGTGGGTGCCGCGACATGGGCCGACTCCCCGCGGACGATGTCGGCGCCGGACCACCTGATCGAGGTCGTCCTGAGCTACGCCGCCGAGGAGGAGCACGCCATCGTCCTGGACTGCGGCACCGTGGGGCGGTGGGAACTCCTGGTCATCCCCCCCGACGAGCCGGTCGGAACGGCCGAGCGGCTGCTGACCGACGCCGCCGATCCGTGGAACTCGTTGTCGGCCGAGCGCATCCTGGCGCGTGCTGAGGGCACCTGAGGGCACCTGAGCGCACCTGAGGGAGTGAGGGGACGGGCAGCTCTTTCGCCGACGGGCGGTTCTTCACCGGCCGACCCAGCCGCCCGTGTGCGCACCGCGGTCTCGGCCGTGGGACGGCTCGGTCCGCCCGTCACTGCTACGGCGTCTGCCTGGTGCCCGTGTCGATGAGGATCTGCTCCGCCGCGCTGAGATTGTCGGCTCGGGCAGCCTGGGCCATCGCCGCGTGGGCGGCCTCGGGGGTCGCGTCCGGCGGGACCACCAGCAGCGAGAACACGTCTGTCTCGCCACGGGTGATCAGGACAGTGCCGTCACCCACCGGGAAGGAGTCGATGTGCACCACCCGCTCGTCCACAACGATCCTCGTCGGGAGCCCGTCCCAGGCCGCGGCGTCCAGCCCGACACGGGTCAGCGGGCCGAGTTGCGGAGTGAGTGCGCTCAGCAGCGCGGGCAACTCCGCACCGATGTCACGCGATCGCGGCCACCACGCGCCGTCGAGGATGCCTTCGCGCGATGCCGTCGTCTCCAGCCGGAGCAGTACAGTCCCCGGCCGCACGGCATGGTGCACACCACTCGGCAAGTTCCGAGGACCAGGGGCTGACTCGGAGTGGGTCACAGAGACCACCCTCGTTCCGGATCCGGTGCGAACACGCGATTCGCCTCGCTGTGACCACGCTACTCCGGGTACCTCGCGGCATCAGCGCGTCCGAGCATCGCCGTGGCATCTTGGACGCCGGACACGTCGAAGGCCGCCGGGGCGTACCGTCACGGCGCCCGGCGGCCCGGCTCGTCCGGCCCCGGGCGGGGCGGGGAGCCTCCGTCTCGGCACGAAATCCCTCCGATGACCGGGACGGGCGTGAGAGACGTCCCGGCGGAACACGGGGCGGAAACCGGCCGGGGCTCATTGACCGAACCTGACTTCTGACCCCGGCTGGTGCCGACGCGGTCGTTCGCATGATGCCCCGCAGGTCCTAGGGCTGCGGTGTGAAGACTGTCCATCGGCGCGATGCGGGGTGCGGGACCCCGTGCGCCGACCGCCGATGCTTTGCGTCGACGGTGTACGGACAGCTGCGCGACTGCGCTCAGTGCCTGTCCCCACCGTATGCCCGCCGGACCGGGTACGACCCGGTCATCCGCCTCCCGCCGAAACCGGGGACGAATGGGCCCATGGGCGGCGGGGACCGCACCCGTGGACCCGTGGCGTACCGCGGCGGGACCGTACGTCCACACCCCCGGCACAGCGGACCGTCGGTGTGCGGGTGCGGGCGGGCTCCATGCTGTCGCCGGCGTCCGGCTTGGCCTTGAACGGCCGCCAGGCCGAACTGTCCTCGCCACAGGGCTCGTTCCGTATGCGCGGCCGGCGCGGGTCGGGACGACATGCCGCGCATGGAGTAATGAGCCGCTCCGGCGGCGGTCCAAGGTCACGTTGTGCGGAGGCGGTCGCAGGGGGAGGGAGGTGGCGAGGCGGGTCATGGGCGACGAGAACGTGGACCGGTCGGAGGGGCTCGGCGAGTGGCTGATCGGCCCGCTGCTGGACAGGGCACGACTGATGCAGCCAAAGCTGGTCGCCCCCGTGGTCGCGGAGGAAGTGGCCAGGATCGGCGGCCGTGACGTCTCCATCCTGCTCCTGGACTACGCGCAGGAGCTGCTGGTGCCGCTCGCGGGCAGCGGGCTGCACGTCGGCCGGCCCCAGCCGGTGGTCGACTCGCCCGCGGGCCGCGCGTTCCTGCGCGTGGACGTCGTCGAGGTTCCGCAGGTCCACGGCGGCGTGCGGATGTATCTGCCGCTGCTGGACGGCAATGACCAGGTGGGGGTGCTGGCCCTGACCCTGGACGCTGTCCGCGATGAGGACCGGCGCCTGCTGCTGCGGTTCGCCGGCGTGGTCGCCGACATGCTGGTCACCAAGAACGCCTACACCGACCTGTTCTTCCTGGCCCGGCGCCGGGAGCCGATGAGCGTGTCGGCGGAGATCCAGTGGAGCCTGCTGCCGCCGCTGTCGATGACCGTGCCGCAGGTCGAGGTGGCGGGCATCCTGGAGCCCGCCTACCGCGTCGCCGGTGACAGCTTCGACTACGCCCTCAACGACGACATCCTGCACATCGCCGTGATCGACGCCATGGGCCACGGCCTGGACGCCGCCACCATGGCGACGGTGGCCATCGGCGCCTACCGGCATGCCCGGCGTATGTTCGTCAGCCTGGCCGAGAAGTACGCGTACATGGACGACGCCATCTCCCAGCAGTTCGGACCCGACCACTTCGCCACCGCCCAGCTGATGCACCTCAACATCGCCACCGGTGAGCTGGAACTGGTCAACGCGGGCCACCCCGCGCCGCTACTGATCCGCGAAGGCCGGGTCGAGCGGCAGCTGGAGAGCGCGACGACGCTGCCCGTCGGCTTCGGCGGCGAGGAGCCCCGGATCCGAGAAGACCTGCTCCAGCCGGGCGACCGGCTGCTGTGCTACACCGACGGCATCATCGAGGAGCACGTCGCCGGCGGCGAGCCGTTCGGCGAGGACCGCCTCATCCACTGCGTCAACCGCCTGGGAGAAGAGCCGTCGCAGGGGGTACGGGGCGATCTGCGGCGTCTCTCCCACGCGCTGGAGCGGGAACGGGGCGGGCACACCAGCGACGACGCCACCCTCTTCATGCTCGAGTGGCACGGTGGCGCCGCAGATCACCTCGCGGTCCTTGACTAAGCCCGCGCCGCGCGGCCCGCGGGACGGGATCGCGGAACGGGCCCGCCCCGCAGGCCCGGAGGCCGGCACGCGGTGGGTCGCGTCACGCGTGGTCGTCCGCCGCGGCCGCCATGATCGGTTCCGCGGCCTCCTCGGGCGTGTCCGGAGGCACGACCAGCAGGTCCCAGCGTCCCCGGCCGGGGGTGAGCAGGACGATGGTGTGCGGGGCGGATGCCGTGAGGCTCCTGCGCAGTCGTACGACCTGGTTGGCGACGAGCATCCGGCGGGGCGTCACGGACCACACCGCCCCGTTGACGGTGACGCTGGTGATGTGGCCCCACGCGCGCGGCAACCCGGCGAGCAGCCAGGGGAGTTCGGCGAGCAGGTCGTACGAACGGGGCCACCACGCTCCGTCGATGGGACGGGGCATGGCGCCATGAGGTGCCAGTCGCAGGCGCAGGAGAGGATGGGAGGGAAGCGGGGGTTGCACTGCGGTGGGCATGAGAGCTCCTGCCAACTGACGTACGTGGACGAGTGGCTGATGTTCTGCGTGCCGCCGAGCGCAAGGAGAGGCAGGAGCGGCGGGACGACGGTCACCGCTGTCACCGCTGTCACCGTGGCGTACAGCCCTTCACCACCGTCGCGCGCGGGCGGGACCGCCGTCGGGAGGGCCGGGCTGAGCGGCATACGGGACTCCTCGGCCTTGATGCGGATGGCGCGGCCGGAGTCAGGGGCTGCCCCTAGGACGGGTGGCGTGCTGTAGAGGGAATGTGGTCTGGTGGACTCACTGGAACACGAGAGCTGGAACGCGAGGGCCGGAACACGAGGGCTGGAACACGAGTGGGCGGTCCGGAGCCGGTTCGAGTTCCGGCATACGAAAGGGCCTCGCTTGCTCCACCGTACTCTCGGCTGTGTAACAACCGCGTCTGCTTCGCAAGCGGCATCCTGCTGACACGGGTCGACGCCGGACGTCGACAGACGGCACGGCCCAGCGCCGCGCCGCTCCGGAAATCCGGCACAACGCATAGGAAAGCGGCACTCGATGTACGACCAGACACGCGCTCAACAGCCCGCGGACCAGCCCCGCGGCGCCACGGGACGCCGCGCCCCCGGCCCGGCACCGCTGCTCCCGGCGGACGAGCGGGACAAGATCGTCCGGCGCCTCGGGCGGGCCCTCAACACGTTCCCCGACGCTCCGCGTGAGTCACTGGAGGAGGCCGAAGGCGCCTTCGACGAGGCCACCGCCCAGCTCATGGGCGCCCTCGCCGAGCAGCGGCGTGCCCTCCGCGAGGGCTGGGAGAACCAGGACCCCGAAACGCAGGCCGCCGAACTCCATCTCGCGCTGAGGCAGTACCGGGAGATCACCCAACGACTGCTCCGCCTGTGAACGACACCAGGTCGTTCTAGTTCTAGGCGGCAACTCTTCGGTGAGGTACGGCTGGTGAAGATGAGTCGTCGTACACGTGCATACGACGACGGTGGGGCGGGCGTCCGATGCGCCCGCCCCCTCCTGTCCTGCCCGGTGCTCGCTGCCTAGCTCAGCCCACGCTGAGCTTCGTGAGGTCTCCCAGCGGGAGCGTGTGCTGGGTCTGGAGGACCTTCGCGCGCAGATAGCGGACGTTGTCCGGGGTGGCGAAGACGCCGGTGGGGACGCGGTCCTTGACCTCGATGCCGAGGCCGCGCAGCTGGTCGGCCTTGTCGGGGTTGTTGGACAGCAGGTCCAGTTCGCCGACGCCGAGGGCAGTGAGCATCTGGGCGGCGGCCGTGTAGTCGCGGTCGTCCTCGGGCAGGCCCAGGGCGGCGTTCGCGGCGTAGGTGTCGAGGCCCTGGTCCTGGAGGGCGTACGCGTCGAGCTTGTTGTAGAGGCCGATGCCGCGGCCCTCCTGACGCAGGTACAGCAGCACTCCGCCGCGCTCGGCGATGCGCTCGACGGCCTCACGCAGCTGGGGGCCGCAGTCGCAGCGGGCCGAGCCGAAGACATCGCCGGTCAGGCACTCGGAGTGCAGGCGGACCAGCGGGGTGGTGCCGGGGGCCGGGGCGCCGAGGACGACGGCCACATGCTCCAGGCCGTCCGCCAGGCCGTGGAAGGTGACGAGTTCGGCGTCGACGCGGTAGCCGTCCTGGAAGCGCAGCGGGACCCGGACGCGGGCGCGCTGGGTGGCGGCGGCGGGGAAGTCGGGCATGCGGGGTCTCCGGGTTCCGTGCGTGGCCATCTGCTTCAGATTTGAATCAGCAGCTCGGCCAGGACCCTACCCCATGCTTTAAATTTGAAGCAACAGATTTGTCGCGCGGATCACGAACAGGGCTTGTTGGAGCGCCTGCGCCAGGGCACGTCGTCCGGGGCGGCATGCGCGTCCTCCCCGTGGAACCCCTCGCCGATCGCCGTGAAGATCTCCTCCAGCTGGCCGACCTGCTCCGGGGACAGTCGGTCGAAGAGCAGCGACCGTACGGTCTCGACATGACCCGGGGCCGCCTGCTCCAGGACCCGCATCCCCTGGTCGGTGAGGGCCGCGATGCTGCCCCGCTTGTCCCAGCGGCAGTCCTCGCGCCGCACCAGGCCGTCCTTCTCCAGGCGGGTGACGGCGTAGGTCAGCCGGCTACGGGTGATCTTCAGCCCCTCCGCGAGGTCGGTCATGCGCAGTCGGCGCTCCGGGCTTTCGGAGAGCGTGGCGAGGATGGAGTAATACACGTGAGGCATGCCGGCCTCCTGCTGGAGCTGCCGGTCCAGCGCGTCCTCCACGAGCGCGGCGGCGGCGATGTACGCGCGCCAGGCGCGCTGCTCCTCGGGGGTGAGCCAGCGAGTCGTCATAGGACCAGTGTAGGTTTGTTTCAAAGTTGAACCAAGACCCAGACCGTATAGCCAGACCGTAGAGTCGGAGAGCGCGCCCATGCCGTCGTACCCCTACGTCCTGCTGTCCGCCGCCGTCTCCCTGGACGGCTACCTCGACGACACGACTCCCGACCGCCTGCTGCTGTCCAGCCCGGCCGACTTCGACCGGGTCGACGAGGTGCGGGCCTCCGTGGACGCGATTCTGATCGGTGCCGGCACGATCCGGGCGGACAACCCGCGGCTGCTGGTGAACTCGGCCGAACGGCGGGCCGCGCGGGTGGCGGCGGGGAAGCCGGAGTATCCGTTGAAGGTCACGGTCAGCGCGACGGGCGAGCTGGATCCGGCCGCGAACTTCTGGCACACGGGCGGCGACAAGATCGTCTATACGACGGCGAAGGGCGCGGAGCGGCTGCGGCGGGCGCCGGTCGAAGCGGACGTCGTCGCGCTGGGCGATGAACTGGACTGGCGGCCCCTGCTGGCGCATCTGCGTGAGGTGCGCGGCGTCGAGCGGCTGATGGTCGAGGGGGGCGGCAAGATCCACACCCAGCTGATCCAGCAGGGGCTGGCGGACGAGTTGCAGCTGGTGCTGGCGCCGCTGTTCGTGGGGGATGCGCGGGCGCCGCGGCTGTTCGGGCCGGGTGGGTATCAGGGTGGACGGCTGCGACTGGTCGAGACGCGGCGGATCGAGGACGTGGTGCTGATGCGTTACGAGCCGACGGCGCCGGGTGCCGGTGAGCTTCCCTCCGCCGCGGATCGGCACTGGCTGGGGCTGGCGTGCGAGCTGGCGGCGCAGTGCCCGCCCTCAAAGACGGCGTTCAGCGTCGGGGCGGTGGTGGTGGCGGCCGACGGGACGGAACTGGCGCGCGGGTACTCCAGGGAGGGCGGTGATCCCGTGGTGCATGCGGAGGAGGCGGCGCTGGCGAAGATCCCGGCGGGGGATCCGAGGCTGGCGTCGGCGACGGTGTACAGCAGCCTGGAGCCTTGTACGCGGCGTGCGTCGCGGCCGGTGCCGTGTGCGCGGCTGATTCTTGAGGCGGGGGTGCGCAGGGTGGTGACGGCTTGGCGGGAGCCGGACACGTTCGTGGTCGGAGCCGATGGGAGCGGGGTGCTGGCGGGGGAGGGCGTGGATGTGGTGGTGCTCGCGGAGTACGAGGAGCGGGCGATGGCACCGAACGGGCATCTGCTGGGCTGAGGCCGGGCTTCTTCTCGCCCCCGCCGCCCTTGCCCGTCCCGTCCCTGGGGGCCGCGCCCCCAGACCCCCGCTCCGGCCCTGAAAGAAAGGCGTGTGCTTCGGGTCCTGCGGATGGCGTACTATGGATTCAACGACGCGGGGTGGAGCAGCTCGGTAGCTCGCTGGGCTCATAACCCAGAGGTCGCAGGTTCAAATCCTGTCCCCGCTACTGAAGGCTCAGGGCCGGAACTGATCAGTTCCGGCCCTGAGTGTTTTCCCGGCCGGCACGCCCGGCCGTCCGGCTGCCGTGTACGACCACCTCACGCCCACGGACTTCACCGGCGCCCCCTTCTGCAGGTGACCTTGATCGTTGTCACCAGATGTGATCGGGCGAGCGCCCTCCGCATAACAACTGACATACCGTCAATACCTGTGTGATTCCTGAGCCTTGGCCAACTCGCCCGATTTGGGCCACTGATGACCCGTAAGTCCAGGCGAGAATCGTTAATGATCAAGTGGAACAGCTTGGAATCCGCACCCCGCGTCTATTAACGTTCGATAACGCAGCGCGGTCGTCCCAGCCGTCACAAGAGGCGGCTCCGTGCGCACGCGCCGAGTCCCGCAAGGGAGCCGGGGAACCACCACCCTGGGGTGAATCGCACGGATTCCGCCGTGGAAGCACGGTTGGTATACGCGCGTAGGAGACCTTCCTGCTCCGAACCCGTCAGCTAACCCGGTAGGCGAGAAGGAAGGAAAGGAGTACGCCCACGTGGCGTCAAACCGGCCTGCTCCGCAAGCCCCGTTCGTGCCGAGCCAGCGCACCACCGACACCTTCGGCTACGACAGCTACCGCACCGACGAGGGCCCGTTCGAGGAGTGGAACCCCACCGCGGAGTCCATTCGTCCCGTTCGTGGCAGGCACCGCGTCTCCAAGCAGCGCGGCGGGGGACTCGCCCGCAGCTCCACGGTTCTCGGCGTAGGCGTCATAGCCGCCGTCGGCGCGGGCGGCATGGCCAGCGCGAACAGCGGCAAGCCGCCGGTCGCCATCACCATGCCCGACCTGCCGCTGATCTCCGACGACGACTCCTCCGAGGCCGCCGAGGACACGGCCACCGCCCTCAGCACCATGGGCGAGGCCACCGAGCAGACCGCTCAGAGCGGCTCCGACGCCGGCGAGGCGCTGCGCAGCCGGATCATCGCGCAGGCCGAGCTCCAGCAGGACCAGATCGACAGCAAGGCCGCCGCCGCTGCCGTTGCCGCCGCCGAGAAGGAGGCCGCCGCGGCCGCCGCCAAGGCGGAGCAGGAGGCCAAGGAGAAGGCCGCCGCCGCGAAGGCCGCCGCCGAGGAGGAGGCCCGCAAGAAGGCCGAGGCCGAGCGCCTCGCCGAGCTGGCCAAGCAGTACACGCTGCCGACCTCCTCGTACACCATCACCTCGACCTTCGGTCAGGCCGGCGCCTACTGGTCCTCCGGGTACCACACCGGCCTCGACTTCGCCGCCCCCACCGGCACGCTGATCAAGGCGATCCACTCCGGCACGGTCACCTTCGCCGGCTGGGACGGCTCGTACGGCTACAAGACCGAGATCACCCTCGACGACGGCACCGAGCTCTGGTTCGCGCACCAGTCCTCGATCAGCGTCAGCGTGGGCCAGAAGGTCAACACGGGCGACGTCATCGGCCGCGTTGGTGCCACGGGCAATGTGACCGGCGCCCACCTGCACCTCGAGGTGCACCCCGACGGCGCCACGAACGGCATCGACCCGATGGCGTGGCTGCAGGGCAAGGGCCTCACGCCCTGAGGTCGTGAGGTCCTGAGGCCACGAGACCCTGAGGTCCTGAGTCCCTTGAGGTCCTTGAGAGGCGTCCACTTCTGAACCCCCGGCAGTCCTGACGGCGTCCCCCCGACGTCAGGGCTGCCGGTTTTCGGTGTGCCAGGAGTGTTTACCGGGACTTTGTCGCAAGCTCGGAATGATCGGCTCCGGCACGGCAGTTGACGTAGAACATGACTTCTCTTCGCAAGCTCGGCTCCTCCGACCTCGAGGTCCACCCGCTCTGCCTCGGCGGCAACGTCTTCGGCTGGACCGCCGACGAGACCCAGTCCTTCGCCGTCCTCGACGCGTACACAGAGGCGGGCGGCAACTTCATCGACACGGCCGACGTCTACTCGGCGTGGGTCGAGGGCAACGCGGGCGGCGAGTCCGAGACGGTCATCGGCAACTGGCTGACGGCACGCGGCAACCGGGACGATGTCGTGATCGCCACCAAGGTCAGCCAGCACCCCGATTTCCGGGGCCTGAGCGCGGCCAACATCAAGGCGGCCGCCGACGCCTCCCTGCGTCGCCTGGGCACCGATCACATCGACCTCTACTACACCCACTACGACCAGCCGGAAGTGCCGGTCGAGGAGATCATCGGCGCCCTTGACGAGCTGGTGCGGGCGGGCAAGGTGCGGCACATCGCCGCGTCCAACATCTCCGCCGAGCGCCTCGCGGCCTCCCTCGCCTTCTCCGACCGCGAGGGCCTCGCCCGATACGTGGCCCTCCAGCCGCACTACAACCTGGTCTCCCGCGACACCTACGAAGGCGACCTGCAGAACCTCGCCGAGCGGGAGGGTGTGGCGGCGGTCCCGTACTACGCCCTCGCGTCCGGTTTCCTCACGGGCAAGTACCGCCCCGGTACGACCGTGGACAGTGCCCGCGCCCAGGGTGCCGGCCGGCACGCCGAGACCGAGCGGGGCCGACGGGTGCTGGCCGCCCTGGACGAGGTGGCCGGGTCCCACGAGGTGCCGGTGGCGACGGTCGCGCTGGCCTGGCTCGCGAACCAGCCGACGGTCGCGACGCCCATCGCCTCGGCGCGGACGGTGGAACAGCTTCCGGCGCTGCTGGGGGTGGCGGAGCTGAGGCTGACGGAGGAGGAAGTGGCGAGGCTCACGGAGGCGTCGGCCTGAATCCGCCTCTCCTCCTCGACCACCACCGCTACGTCCGGTACGGGTTGTAGCTGGGGTACGGCGCCGTCGGCCCGTACCCGGGCCCGTACCCAGACCCGTACTCGGGCGCGTACCCGGACGCGTACCCAGGCCCGTTCACCTGCCCGTACGGCTGCCAGTGGACGGGCTCGGGGCCCGCGTACCCGTACCCGTACCCCGTCCATGCCTGCGCGGCCACCGCGTGCTCCAGCGCCGGCCGTGCGAACTCCCGCCGCGCCCACAGCTCGTGCAGCAACTCGTGTTCCCGTACGACGTAGTCCGCGCCGGCCCGTCCGCGGCGGCCCCGGTGCCGTAGGAACGCCAGCGACGTGGCGTAGGCCTCGTACCGTGCCACGGTCCGCGCCGCCGGCCGGCCCCCTCGGCGGCGCGCGTACTGCCGGGCCACCCGGCGGTCCCGCATGGAGCCCAGCGCGAACGGCTCGCTCGGGGACAGCCACCCGGCGACGACGTAGGCGGGCAGTTCCTCGCGCACGGTCCTCAGCTCACGCTGGCGGGTCCAGATCACCAGCCAGGTCAGCAGCCCGAACACGGGCACCATCAGGGTCGCGTACACGGCGAAGAAGCCGTACTCGCCGAAGGTCGAGGAGCCGTTCCACAGGGCGTGCATGCCCATGGCGAGCAGCAGGCCGAAGAGGGGCAGAAGCACGCGCCGTACGTGCTGACGTTCGCCGGACAGCGCGGCGATGCCGAAGCCGATGCCGGTCAGGACGGTGAAGAGCGGGTGCGCGAAGGGCGACATGATCACGCGGACGAAGAAGGTCGCCGCCGTGACGGAGGCGATGCCGCTGTCGCCGGTGAGCTGGTCGGTACCGAAGGCGGTGCCGAGGTAGAGGATGTTCTCGGTGAAGGCGAAACCGGTCGCGGTGACCCCGGCTATCACCACACCGTCGACGATCCCGGTGAAGTCGCGTCGGCGGAAGAGGAACACGAGCAGGACGGCCGCGGCCTTCGCCAGCTCCTCCACGACGGGCGCTATGACGGTCGCGCCGAGGGTGTCCGCCTGCGACGGATCGGCCGTCGCGGTCGCTATCCATCTGGTCGCGAAACTGTTGGCGACGATCGCTATCAGCGCCGCCGCGCAGGCACCCCAGGCGAAGGAGAACAGCAGATTGCGCCAGGGCCCCGGCTCGACCCGGTCCAGCCACCGGAACGCTGCCACGAGCAGCGGCACGGGCAGGACGGCGAGCCCGAGCCCGACCAGGAACCCCTCGGTGCCGGTCTGCTCGCGCACCAGGGCGAGGATGACCAGCCCGGAGAGCGCGAGCAGGGTGCTGAGCGCGCCGTAACGCACCCAGCGCTTGTGCCACCAGTGCGCGTGCCGCACTGCGCCGCCGGTGGGACCGGTGGGGTGCGTCGGGTACGGGGGACAGGTGGCCACGGCATTGACCCTAACGAGGCAGGGGCGCCGCCCGCAGCAGCGCGAGTGGGGCTCGGGCGCCGGTGGGGGGCTGCTGTCGGTGCTGTTCTTCCGGCTGCTCCTACCGCTGTACGCGGCGGAAGAGCAGGTCGTTCACGACATGACCCTTGTCCAGTCCCTGGCCCTCGAAACGGGTCAGCGGCCGGAACTCGGGACGGGGCGCGAAACCGCCGTCGGACCGGGTGTTCTCGAAGTCGGGGTGCGCGGTCAGCACATCGAGCATCTGTTCGGCGTACGGTTCCCAGTCGGTGGCGCAGTGCACCAGGGCGCCGGGTCTCAGCCGGGTCGCGGCGAGGCTGAGGAACTCGGGCTGGATGAGCCGCCGCTTGTGGTGGCGCTTCTTGGGCCAGGGGTCGGGGAAGTAGACGCGCAGCCCGTCGAGCGAGTCGGGGGTGAGCATCTCGCGCAGCAGGATGATGGCGTCGCCGTTGCCCACGCGGATGTTGCTGAGCCCGTGGTGGTCGGCGAGGTTGAGGAGGTTTCCCTGCCCGGGGGTGTGGACGTCGACGGCGAGGATGTTGGTGCCGGGGTCGCCGGCGGCCATCTGCGCGGTCGCCTCCCCCATGCCGAACCCGATCTCCAGGACGACCGGGTTCTCGTTCCCGAACAGCTCACCGAGATCGACGACGCACTGCCCGTCGATGTCCAGGCCCCACTTGGGCCACAGCCGCTGCAAGGCGTCCGCCTGCCCCGCGGTCACCCTGCTCCGCCGCGGCTGGAAACTCCGAATCCGCCGCTCGAAGTGCGACCCGGCAGGATCGGCCTTGGGCCCGTCGGGGAACCGCGGCTGCCCCTTGGCCCGGGTATGCCGAACGGACACACCGGGCACGTGAGGCGCGAGCCCGCCTCCGGTCTCGGTCGGACCGGGGACGGCGAGCTGGGGGGCTTCGGGGGCGTTTAGGGAGTCAGACACAGTGGGGTCGATTTTACGGGGAGCGCGATGGGGCGGACCCACGGCCACTTCCCCGGGCGGGCCAGCACCTTTCAGCGCCGGTCCAGCCAATCCCGGCCCGGGGCGGCAGCCCCCGGAAGAGCAAAACCCGGTGCCTGCACCCGGCCCGATCACACCGGCGCCTGATCACACCCCCTCCAACACCGCCAACGCCCTCCGAGCCACCTCCCGCCCGATCGGCAGCGAAGCGGTGGCCGCGGGACTCGGCGCATTGAGCACATGCACCGCCCGAGGCCCCTCCCGAATCAGAAAGTCATCCACCAGCCCCCCGTCCCGCAAAACGGCCTGCGCCCGCACCCCCGCGGCCGCCCGCACCAGATCATCGGCCGTCACCGCGGGCAGCAACCTCCGCACCGCCCCCGTGAACGCCCGCTTGGACACCGACCGCCGCAGCTCCCCCGCCCCGTAGCGCCAATGCCGCCGAGCCATCCGCCATGCCCCCGGCCAGGAAACCGTCGCCCCGACCTCCCTCGGCCGTACGACCCCCCACCCGTACCCCTCCCGGGCCAGCGCCGGCACCGCGTTCGGCCCGATGTGCACGCCCCCGTCGATCCCGCGCGTGAGATGCACGCCGAGGAACGGAAACGCCGGATCCGGCACTGGATACACCAGCCCCCGCACCAGCTCGGGTCGCGCCAGCGAGTAGTACTCCCCCCGGAACGGCACGATCCGCACCTCCGGCTCGTCGCCGGTCATCCGGGCCACGTCGTCGCAGTACAGCCCGGCACAGTTCACCAGCACCCGGCCCCGCACGACGTCGCCACGCGTCGTCCGTACGGCGACCCCCAGCTCCGGCCGCCGATCGACCCGGTCCACCCGCGCGCCGTACCGGATCTCCGCCCCCGACGCCTCGGCCAGCTGCCGTGCCACCCCGACGAAGTCGCACACGCCCGTCGTCCCGACGTGTATCGCGGCGAGTCCGCGCACCTCGGGCTCGTACTCCGCGATCTGCGCGGCGCGCAGCTCCCGTACCGGAATGCCGTTCTCCCGTCCGCGCTGCACCAGTGCGTGCAGCCGTGGCAGCTCCTCGCGCTCGGTCGCGACGATCAGCTTGCCGGTGACGGCGTGCGCGATGCCGTACTCCGCGCAGAACTTGACCATCTCGGCGGCACCCCGCACCGCGTACCGCGCCTTCAGGGACCCCGGCCGGTAGTAGATCCCGCTGTGGATGACCCCGCTGTTGCGCCCCGTCTGGTGCCGGGCGGGGCCCGGCTCCTTCTCCAGCACGGTCACCCGCGTGCCCGGCGCGGCACGCGTGATCGCATACGCCGTGGCCAGCCCGACGATCCCACCGCCGATGACCAGCACGTCACAGTCGTAAGCGAGCGTCCGCACCTGCTCCACCTCCCGGTTTCGATAATGCACTGCGCCACTGACAACGCACTCAAACCCTCCGCGCCGCCGCGTCCCGAAGGGAGTGCGGGAGCCGCGCACCTCGGCGGGGAGATTCCGACGGGGAAGCTTCGGCAAGGGCGGGAGACCCGGCCACTCGTCCGCCGTGATCCAGCCATGGCGAGTTCATGCGCAGCGGCTCGCGAGCACCCTGAAGACGAGCAGGAGGCCGCCTTCAAGGACGGCTGCCGTCCGATCGCCGAGGGCAGGTGCTGCTACGCCCTCGACGAGCTGGAGCGCTGCTTGGGGCGCACGGACAGCGCGTCGTAGCGGCCCGGTGCGGGCAGGACGGAGTCGGCGGCGGCCCGGGTCCGCCGGGCCGCCGCGCACCGTGCGCGGGGGAGGGCACGCTCAGGCCGGTGCCATGAGCAGCGGCCGCGCCCTCTCCCGCAGTTCGACCACCCGGGGCTCGTCGCCGTACGGCTCCAGGCGGTGCAGCAGATCCTTCACGTACTCCGTGGTGCGCGCGGACGATATCCGCCCCGCGACCTCCACCGCCCGCACGCCCTGCTCGCATGCGGCGTCGAGATTGCCCGACTCCAGTTCGGCGACCGCCGAGACGACGAGGCGCAGCCCGTGCGAGCGTACGAACTCCTCCGTCGGCTTCGACAGCGCCTGCTCGGTGAACCGCCGTACCTGGCGCGGCGCCTTGAGGTCCCGGTAGCACTCCGCGGCGTCCGCGGCGAAGCGGTCGTAGGAGTAGAAGCCGAGCCAGGACGGGTCGTGGTCGCCCTCCCGGGACCGCTCCAGCCAGCCCTCCGCCGCCTTCAGGGCGGCGCCGGCCGCCTGCGCGTCACCAGCGCGCGCGTGCGCGCGTGCCTCGACCAGGCGGAAGAAGCTCATGGTGCGGGCCGTGGCGAGGCCACGGTTGCGCTCCAGCGCGGCCTGCGCGAGGTCGACGCCCTCGTCGCCGAAGCCCCGGTAGGTCGCCTGGAGCGACATCGACGCCAGGACGTACCCGCCCAGGGGTACGTCGGCTGCAGCGCGCGCGAGCCGTAGCGCCTGGATGTAGTACCGCTGCGCGGCCTCCTGCTGCCCGGTGTCGAAGGCCATCCAGCCGGCGAGCCGGGTGAGTTCGGCGCTCGCCCCGAACAGCGCCCGGCCCACCTCGTCGGAGTACGAGCCGAGCAGCAGTGGTGCCGCCTCCACTCGCAGGCACTCGGGCACCATGGACGAACGCCAGTCGCCGCCTCCGTACTTGGAGTCCCAGCGCCTGGCGTCCTCGGCGGCCTCCCGCAGCTTCTGCACATCGCTGTGGCCGACTTTGAGCGGTGCGCCGGAGTCCTCCGCGGAGTTCACCTCGCGCGCCACCGAACTGTCGGCCGGGGTTATCAGCCACCGTGAGGCAGGCGTTGCGTATGCGCTTACCGCGAATGAACCGGCCAGCGACTGCCAGATGCCGCCGGAGCCGGCACGGCGTCCGGCGAGGTCGAGACGGTACAGCTCCGTCGCCGACTTCACCGCCTGTCCGACGTCCCGGGGGAAGGCGAGGCCCACTTCGGGTGCGGGGTCCGCGTCCGCCAGGCCGATCTCGTGGAGCGGCACCGGGCGGCCCAGCTTCTGGCCGATCGCGGCGGCGATGAGGTGCGGCGCGGCACCCTGCGGCACCATGCCTTTCGACACCCAGCGCGCCACCGAGGTCTTGTCGTAGCGAAGAGTCAGTCCCCGTTGAGCGCCAAGGTCGTTGACGCGTCGAGCGAGTCCTGCGTTGCTGATTCCCGCGAGGGCGAGAACGGTGCCGAGTTTTTCGTTCGGCCCGCGTTGCTCCCTGGACATGCGCCACCCCTCGACACAGACGGCTGCCGCGCTGGCATAACCATGCGGCATTCGTAAACCCAGCGTAGTTCGCCGGATCCCAAGCGTTAAGGGGCATTGTTCCGGTTGGCGGGATTGTGGTCCGTACTCAAGTGCGCACCCCCTACGCACAGTTGTGATGTGCTCCCGCTGTGTGGCTGTGCGCCCGTCCGTGCGCTCTTCTCCGGCCACCGGGGGAGCGGTTCCATGGCTTCTGCGTGGGTCGGCCCGCTGTACTGGATCCAGTGGGCTGGGGGATTCCGCCGCCTACATCCCCGCGGGCGGCGGAACGGTCCGGGGGGCGCACTCCGTTCCCCGGACTGCGCACGCGATGAGCACGGCGAGTAGTGCGGAGGGCTTGCACGGAGCGTGCGCGAGCCTGTCCCTACGACGCTGATTTGGCCGAAAATCGACCCCGCCCTTCACGGGTGATTGCCGCTCCTACCACGGGACTTGAGGGCGCGAAGGGAGTTTTTGGGGAGCGCTTCGGGGGCGCATTCGCGCCGCGGACGTCCTTTCGCCACCCTGACCGGGTGCCTGGATCTCTTCGCTCCGCAGGCGTTGATCTCCTTGTCCTGTCCGGGTGTTCGGTGCCCGCCCGCCGCGCCGCGAGGGCGACCGCGCGGGCGTGATTGCCCGACCCCGAGCGGCTCCGCCGCCCCTCCGGTGCGCGTCCTTCATGGCAGCATGGTGACCGGTTCGTACGGTGCACTGGTTGTCCACAGCCTGTGGAGGCGTCCATGCGGTGGTTGGTGGGATGGAGCAGCACCGCCGCGGTTGCCGCCCAAATCGGCTCCGCGGGGGCCACCGGCAGCGACGGCGAGACCGTGCACCCGGTGGGGTCCCAACTCGTGTGGGGCGACCCCGATCCGCTGTGGGCGGTCGGCGACTGGCGCCCTGACGAGGTGCGGGTGATCAAGGCCGACGCACAGAACCGGATCGCGGTCCTCGGCACCTGCGGCGCGAGCGACGAACAGCTGCGCCTCGGTCTGTTCGCCGCGCGCGGAGGGGCACTTCGGCATCTGACGGCCTGGTCCGGCAGCTACACGGCCGTCGTCCAGGTCGGCCGCAGGATCACCGTGTGCGGCGATCTGGCGGGCGCACGGCCGGTGTTCTACACCCCCTGGGCGGCCGGTACGGCGTATGCGACCGCCGCGCTCCCCCTCGCCGACCTCATCGAGGCCAACCTCGACTTCGGGCACCTCGCCGCGCTGCTCGCCGCCCCCGACGTACCGGCGGCCCTGCACGACTCCACCCCGTACGACGGCGTACGGCGCATTCCGCCGGGGCATGCGCTGATCCTGCGCGCCGGGGCGCGTGAGATCGCCGGGTACGAGCCGGTCGCCTCGCTGGCGGTGGCGGCGCCGACCGCCGACCCGGACAGCGCGGTGGACGCGGTGCGCGACGCGCTGGTGGAGGCGGTACGCGCGCGTCTGTCCGCGCCCCGCCACGTCCCCGACATCGACCCCGGCCCGGTGCCGGGGATGGGGCCGGCCGAGCGGCGGGCCGCGCGCGGGATGCCGGTTCCGGGCATCGGCGCGGACCTGTCCGGGGGCCCCGCGTCGGGCACCCTGGCTCTCCTCGCCGCGGGCCTCCCCGGCATGCCGGGCACGGTGCTGGGACACGGTACGGGCGCGGGGGAACGCCTTCTGGCGGTCACCTTCAACGATCTGGCGGTAGGCGGCCGCGAGGCCGAGCTGGAACGCGCCGGCGCCCTGGCGGCCAACCCGCGCCTGCACCACGTGGTGGTGACCGGCGGCGAGGAGACACTGCCGTACGCCGATTTGGACGGCCCGCTGACGGACGAGCCGGCCCCGAGCCTGGTGATCGCGGCGAGGCACCGCGCACGCCTGGCATCCGGCAGCGCGGACCACTTCACGGGCTACGGCGCCCGCCAGGTCCTGGACGCCCACCCGGCGCGCCTCGCGGACCTCCTGATGGACCGTAAACGGCGCCATCTGGTCCGCCCGGTCGCGGCCCTGGCGAAGGCGGACGGCTCGGTGCTGGTCCCCGCGCGCGTGTACGGCGCGGCACGCAAGCTGGCCCGCACGCCGTACCGCACCGGTCTGGAGTCCCTGGCCGCCCGTCTGATGGACCGCCGCTTCGACGAACCCGGAGGTGCCGTGGGGGCGTCGCTCGCGGCGCTCACCTGGGCCAGACCGGGCCCGGCGGCACGCTGGCTGACGGGCGAGGCACTGGCTGAAGTATCGGTTCGCCTGCAGACGGCGACGAGCCGCAACGGCGTCGGCCCCGGCCAACGCCCCGGCGACTACCGCGCGCGTGCGGCCCTGGCCCGCCACGCCGCGGACATCCGCATCCTGGAGCAGGCCGCCGAAATCCGCTCCCAACGCCTGCACACCCCCTTCCTCGACAACCAGGTCGTCCGCGCCTGCCGAGCCCTTCCGGAAGCCCTGCGCGTCCAGCCCGGTGCCCGCGCCGCGATCCTCCGTACGGTCCTGGAGGGCGCCGGCGTGACCGACCTCCCGCCCGGCTGGGGCGCCCCGTCCCACGCGCCGGCCGCGGCCGCGGCACGAACGGGACTGAGGGTGGCCACCGATCCCCTGATGGCCCTGTTCGGCACCCCCCTCCTCGCCCAGGCGGGCCTGGTGGAGGCCAGAGTGGTCCGCAAAGCCCTCCGCGCGGCCTCGCAGGGCGAACCGCTCCCCCTGGACGGCCTGGCCGACCTGGTCTCCCTAGAACTCTGGCTGGTCCGCCTCCTGGCCCGCCGAGGCACCTGCTGGACGGGAACACCCGCGCGCCAACGGGCGGTACCGGCGGGGATCACGCCGCAGCGGGGGGCGCTGGGGGCGGGCGCGGGGGCGCGGCGCCCTTAGCCGTCACTCACCGCGCCGGGCTGCTCACTCTCCTTGCCGGCAGCCCTCTGAACGCCGGTCGGCGCATCTCAGCCGGTCCGGTGTGGGAGGGCGAGACGACACCACCCGTGGCCCGCGCGCACCTGCTGGGGGCTTCACACCCCTCAGCTGGTCCGGCGTGGGAGGGCGAGGTCACACCGCCCCTGGCTCGCGCGCACGCGCTGGGGGCTTCACACCCCTCAGTCGGTCCGGCGTTGGGGGGGGCGAGGCCGCACCACTCGTGGCCCGCGCGCACCCGTTGGGGCTTCGCACCCTTCAGCCGGTCCGGCGTGGGTGGGCGAGGCCACACCGCCCCTGGCCCCCGCCCACCCGCTGGGGGCTTCACACCCCCCAGCCCGTCCGGCGTTTGAGGACGAGGCCCTTTCGGGGCCGATTGGGGGTCCAGGGGGCGGAGCCCCTTGGCGGGGTCGAAGGGGCGGAGCCCCTTCAGGATGGGACGGGTAGGGGCGGCGGGGGCGAAAACCCTCCCAACCCGCACCCTCCCAACCCGCACCCTCCCAACCCGCACCCTCCCAACCCGCACCCGCCCAACCACCGCCCCCACAACCCCCCACGCCGACAAAACCCCGCGCCCCCACCACCCACCCCCGCGACAATGACCCGGTGCGGTACAGAATCCTGGGCGTCACCCAGGCAGAGAACGACCAGGGCACCGTCATACCCGTCGGCGGCCCCCGCCTGCGCGCCCTGCTCACAGCCCTCGCCCTACGCCCCGGCCACCTCACCACCCCCCACACCCTGATCGACGAGATCTGGGCCGAGGCCCCGCCCCAGGACGCCCCCGCCGCCCTCCAGGCCCTGATCGCCCGCCTGCGCCGCACCCTCGGCAGGGACACCGTCACCTCCGCCCCCGGCGGCTATCGGCTCACGGCGACAAAGGACGACGTAGACCTCTTCGTCTTCGAACGCCTCGTACACGAAGGCACCTCAGCCCTCGCCCGAAACGACCCGGACACCGCCGCCCGGACCCTCACCACCGCCCTCGCCCTGTGGCGCGGCCCGGCCCTGACCGACCTCCCCGACCGCACCGCCGCCACCCGCCCGGAGGCCCTGCGCCTGGAGGCGACCCGAGCCCGTATCGAGGCGCACCTACGGCTCGGCCGCGCCCACAACGCCGTACCCGAACTCAAGGAACTGACCACAGCGCACCCGTACGACGAACCGCTGCACGCCCTCCTCATCCGAGCCCTGCGCGACACGGCCCGCCCCGCCGACGCCCTGGCCGCGTACGAGACGGCCCGCCGCGCCCTGGCCGACGGCCTGGGCACCGACCCCGGCCTAGAACTCCGCGCCCTGCACACGGAACTGCTGAAACCGACGGCACCTGAGCACAAGACGGAGAACACCCCGGGGCACAACCAGCCCAAGCCCAGTCCATCGCCCCCGTACCCCGAACGCACCGGCAACCTCCGTCCCCGCCTTACCTCTTTCGTGGGCCGGGAACTCGAACTCGACGCCATCCGTTCCGAATTGCACAGGGCCCGACTGGTAACGCTCACCGGACCGGGCGGCTCTGGAAAGACCCGCCTCGCCGAGGAAGCCGCCGCCGGCCTCCCCCAGGCATGGCTCGTCGAGCTCGCCCCGCTCGACCGGCCGGAGGCGGTGCCAGGCGCGGTGGTCAACGCGCTCGGTCTGCGCGAGACCGTGCTCATGACCAACGAGCTGACGACCCCGCAGGACGACCCGCTCGCCCTGCTGATCGAGTACTGCGCCCCGCGCAGCCAACTCCTGATCCTTGACAACTGCGAACATGTCATCGGCGCCACCGCCACCCTCGCCGAGACCCTCCTCACCCACTGCCCGGGCCTCACGATCCTCGCCACCAGCCGTGAACCCCTGGGCGTCCCCGGTGAGTCGGTACGCCCGGTCGAGCCCCTGCTCCCCGATCAGGCGCACCGCCTCTTCGCGGACCGAGCGGCGGCCGTCCGCCCCGACGCCGCCGCGCTGCGCGACGGCCGCGACCAGGAGGCCGTCGAGGAGATCTGCCGCCGTCTCGACGGACTGCCGCTCGCCATCGAGCTGGCGGCGGCCCGGCTACGGCTGCTCACCCCCCGGCAGATCGCCGACCGCCTCGACGACCGCTTCCGCCTCCTCACCTCCGGAAGCCGTACGGTCCTGCCCCGCCAGCAGACCCTGCGCGCCGTCGTCGACTGGTCCTGGGAACTGCTCGACGAGCGGGAGCGCACGGTGCTGTGCGAGGTGTCCGTCTTCGCGGGCGGCTGGGACCTCACGGCGGCGGAAGCGGTGTGCACGGCGCCGGTCGCGGACATCCTCGGCGCGCTCGTCGACAAGTCCCTGATCGCGGCCACCCCGTACGACCGGGACGGCACCAACGGCACCGTCAGCACCGAAGGTACCGACGGCATGCGTTACCGCATGCTGGAGACCATCCACGAGTACGCCGTCGAGCGCGCCGCCGAGGTCCCCGAGCAGCGGCTCACGGCCGAGCGCCGACACCGCGCGTGGATCCGCGCACTCGTGGTGGAGGCCGACTCGCTACTGCGTTCCGCCGCTCAACTCCCTTGGATCTCCCGCCTGGAGACCGAGCTGGACAACATCCGCGCGGCCCTCGACCGCGCCCTGACAGCGGGCGACGAAGCGGACGCCACGGCCATCACCCTGGCCATGGGCTGGTTCTGGTGGCTGCGCAACTACCGTGTCGAGGGCGCGGCCTGGGCCGAGCGCGTGCTGCGCCTGTGCGCTGCCCTGGACGCCACAGGCTCCGGTGCCCCGCCCGCCGCCGACCCGGTGGACGCCTTCCTCGCCTCCCCGGAGGCGGAAGCCCGGCACCCACGGCACGCGGCCCGGATGAGCCTTCGTATGCAGCATCTCTTCCTCGCGATCGAGTTCGAGCCGGCGGAGCATTGGCAGGACGAGCGATGGAGGCGGTACATCGACCGGGTGCGGGCCCACTTCGCGCGCGGCGGCCCCGACGCGGCCCGTATGCCGGGCCTGGCCTGGCCGTTGACCCACTACATCCTGGGCGATACGGCGAACACCGCGGCTGTCATGGACGCCGCCTTGGCCAACTGCCGTGCGCACGGGGGCGACTGGGCGGTCGGCTGCCTCCTGAAGTTCCGCACGCACATGCTCGTCGACGCACCGGGCGACCTGGCGGGCGTGGACGACGACCTCGCGGAGTTGCGGATCCTCAGCCGCCGGGCCGGCGACCGCTGGGTGCGGGCCCAGGTGTGCAGCGCGGCGGGCGAGGCGGCGATGTCACGGGGCCGCTACGAGGAGGCCGAGGAGGAGTACGAGGAGGCGCTGCGCCTCGCCCACGAGGTGGGCGCGTACGCCGAGACGCCCTTCCTCGTCGCCCGGCTCGCCGAGATCGCCTATCGCTCGGGTGACCGCGAAGCCGCTCTGACCGCGCTGGACGAGGCGGGCGCCGCGGCCGACCGGTACGGCGTGGCGGACTCACGGGCGTTCGTGCTGCTGATGCGGGCGCAGCTGGCGCTGGACGACAAGGACACCGCACGCGCGCGTGAGCTGTGTGAGGCGGTCCGCGCGGAGACCGAGCGGGCCACGGTGCCGCCCCAGTTCATCGTGATGCTGCACACGGTGGAGGCCCTGGTCGTGACGGTCGAGTCGAGCCCGGAGCACGGACTGCCCCTCCTGGCCGACACCTTGCGCATGGCCGTGGAGAACCGGTGCGCCGAAGTGATCACGGCGACCCTCACGGACGCCGCGGCGGATCTGCTGACCCGGCTCGGCGACCATAAGCGCGCGGCCCGTCTGCTCGCCGCCTCGGAGCACTGGCGGCGAGGCCACCCGCGCCGTCTGCCGGAGCGCGCACACGCCGAGCGGGCCGAGGTCGAAGCCCGTGCGGCGCTGGGCGCCGAGCGCTTCACGGCCGCGCACACCGGCGGCGGCGCCCTCACCCACGACGACGTGGTGCACGAACTCGCCGAGGCCGTCCGCGGCCTTCACCACCCCGCCGAGCGGACGCCGTAAGCCCGTAAGCACGGCGGAACGGCCCGCCCGATCGGCAGCGGACCGTTCGAACGTCCCTACCGGCAGCTGAACTTCGACTCCGCCCAGTCCGCCAGCAGCAGGTTGTTGAGGGTGCCGCGCGGCTCGACCACCAGACGGACGGTCTCGCGCCCGGTGAGGTTCACCTGGACGGGCACCGCCGCGTCCCCGGCATTGACGACCGCGGACCGCCACAGCCGGACGCCGTCGGCGTAGACCGAGAAGGAGAACCGGCCGAGCCCCAGGTTCGAGTCGTCGACGCCGACCAGCGCGCGATAGGCGGAGCACTCGCGGTTGAGGTCGATGGTGACGGAGGACCGGCCGTGCACGGTGACGCCGTGTGCGTACTGCTTGCCGGCGATCGACACATCGTTTCGCTGCCACACCCAACTGCTCTGATACAGCCGCATCTCGGGCTCGGTGCCGTCGCCGGAGAGGTCGTACGACAGCTCGCTCCACTGGTAGTCGGCCGGGGCGGGTGGGGGCGTCGGTGTCGGCGTGGGTGTGGGCGTCGGTGTCGGGGCGGGGGGCGCAGTAGGCGTCGCCGAAGGCGTGGGCGCCGGGCTGGGCGTGCGCGTGGGGGCGGGGGTGGGCGTAGAGGGCGGCGTCGGTGTCGGTGTCGGTGTGGGGGTCGACTCGGGCTCCACGGCCGGGACGGGCGCCGGTGGCTGCGGGGTCGGCTCCTGCTTCGGCGGCCGCGGGGTCGGTGTCTCCTCGACGATGGGGGAGGGGACGGGGGGCTGCTTCGCGTCCGTCTTCGGGGCGGGCTGGTCGTTGCCGGCCAGCGCGAGCACGATCGCCGCCGCGACGCCCACAGCGACCACACCGGCCGCGATACCGGCCTTCAGGGGCGCGCCCAGCCCCTCGGAGGCCGCCGCACCGCCCCCGGCGCCCGCCCCGCCGGACGAACTTCCGCCCGCCGCGGCCCCGCCCGCGGCACCACTCGACGAACCGCCGCTCGCCGCGGCGGCCGCCCCGGCGGCACCCGCCCCGGCGCCGCCGGCGATGAGCCCGGCCGCCTTGGCGTACCCGGCGGCACCGAACCAGCCGATGACCGCGACCGGGACGACGGCGGGGATACCGCCGGCGACTTCCTTGATCTGGCCCGCGGCCAGCCGGCACTTGGCGCACTCGTCCAGGTGCTTGCGCAGGCCTCGTTCGGCGCGGGTACGCAGGCTGCCGCGGGCGTAGGCGCCGAGCCGGTCGGCGTAGCGGGCGCACTCCTCGTCGCCGGCGAGGCTGGCGCTGACATGGGCCTGGAGGTAGGCCTGCTTGAGGCCCTCGCGGGCGCGGCTGGCGAGCACGCGCGTGCCGTTGGCGTCCAGCCCGAAGAGCGTGGCGACCTCGCTGGGCGACTCGTCCTCGACCTCGGTGTGCCACAGCACGGCCTGCCAGCGCTCCGGCAGTGACCGGAAGGCCTGCATGGCCATGGACTGCTCGGCCTCGTGCATCGCCCGCACATCCGCGCCGAGGTCGAGACCCGCTCCGAAGGAGCCGACGGACGCGGTGTCGTCGGACCCCTCGGACACCCGCGTGGACTGTGCGGCGAACACCGCGAAGTCGTCGACCAGTTGCTCCCGTCGCGCCGACTTCGTCCAGTCCGCGGCGGCCCGCCGGATCGAGGTGAGCAGATAGGCGCGTACGGCGTGCTCGGGACCGGAACCGCCGCGTACGGCCTGGAGCATGCGGGCGAAGACCTCGGCGGTGAGGTCGTCCGCGGTGTGGGTGTCGCGGCAGCAGGTGCGCGCGTACCGGCGCACCGCCTCCGCGTGGCGCCGGTACAGCTCCTCGTAGGCACTGTCGTCGCCGGAGCGCATCCGGCCGATCAGATCGACGTCCGACGGCGGCAGCTCGCGCGCGGGCGGCAGTACGCCGTCCTCGCGCCGGTCGCGCTGTGCCGGGACGCTGCCCTCCGCGCCGCCCGCGGCACGGCCCTGAGACGGGGTCCCGGACGGGTCACCGCCCGGCGGCAGGTCCGCGCGTCCGCCCTGACTCGGCACCTGCGGAGCCGCCGGACCATCGTCACCGCGCGACTCGTCCCACCCGTCAACGCTCATTGCGGAAAGCCCCCGCCGCCAGCTCCACCAGTCCCGGACACCGGGTCAGGGTGCCACATTGGCTTTTGGTCAGGACCCACGCGTAGGGACATCCACTCGTCCGTGGGGACTTCCCGCGACTCAGTACTGGCCCCGCCCGCAGGGGAAAGCTCAATCAGCCCTCGCCGGGCGGGGGTTCGACGTCAAGCCCGAAATGCCGGGCATGTTCCGCGACGATGTTCGACGCAAGGCGACGCAAGGCGACGCAAGGCGAGGCGAGGTGAGGCGAGGCGAGGTGGCGCGGCACCCCCGCCTCTCGGTCACCTCACCCGCCGCCCATACGTCACCGTCACCCCTTCGGTGTCACGGTCGACTCACGCCTGAGGCCGCGACCGCAACCCCTCCAGCAGGATGTCCAGCAACCGAGCCGAGGCCGCCGCCTGCTGTGCCGGGTCCGGCAGCGAGGGCGCCGCCGTCGCGATCACCAGCAGCACGTCCGACACCGAGACGTCGGCCCGCAGCTCACCCGCCGCGCGCGCCCGCTCCACGAGCTGACCCACCACGTCGAGCAGCGCCGCGCCCGCGTCCTCCACCGGGTCGGTCGCGGCCGCCGGCGGATGCTCGGGCACCAACCGCAGCTCACCGGCGCCCGGCTGCATCCGCTGCTGCGGCACCCGCGCCTCGTCGAATCCGGCGCCGTCCTCGGCGACTCCGACCCGCAGCACCTGCGGCGGCAGCAGCCGGCCCGCGCCCGAGGCCACCGATGTGCGCAGGAAGCGCGAGAGCGCCGACCACGGCTCGTCCTCCTGGCCGAGCGCCGCACGCGCCTGGTCGGTCAGCCGGGAGGTCTCCTCCTCGGCTATCCGCCGCACCAGGACGTCCTTGCTCGGGAAGCGCCGGTACACGGTGCCGACGCCGACCCGCGCGCGCCGCGCCACGTCCTCCATCGGCGCGCCGTACCCCAGCTCGCCGAAGACCTCACGCGCCGCACGCAGCACGTGCTCCAGATTGCGCTGTGCGTCCACGCGCAGCGGCGTCGTACGCGAGCTGTTCCCGCGTCCGTTGCTCGCAGCCGCGCTCATCGTGCCGCCCATCGCGCCGCCCGGTGCGATGGCGGACGCAGAAGACCATCGAGAATCCTGAACATGCATAAGCGATCCCCCGGTAATGACGTCTCCCCCCGGAGACTCTCCCCGTCAATGCAAAGCCGGAGCGTCGCGGAACAAGCCCGGACCACGAGTCCGGTCAGTGCGACTCGCGGAACCGAAGAGCGCATCCCCCTACACCCCGTCGACACACGAACATAGTTGAGCGGGAGTCAATTCAGAAGGGGCAGGTTCCGCACGGAGCGCCCCTCGATCGGAGTACGGGTCGTTTAGGTCCGGATTGCGCCACCCGCGATCCCCCGGCGCACACCCTTTGACCTGCGCCGTTTCTGCGCACTCCGGCAATTCGGCCAAATCGCGGCGCCGTCGGCCTCCGGTCACACAAATTGTCGAGCCTGTGGACAAACGCAAGCGTCGGGTGCGTCATGGGATGGTGAAGGAACGTGCGCGCATTCTCGTTGTCGGCGGCGGCTACGTCGGGATGTACACGGCCCTGCGTCTGCAGCGGAGGCTCAAACCGGAACTCGAACGGGGCGAGGCCGAGATCACCGTCGTCACTCCCGACCCGTACATGACGTATCAGCCGTTCCTCCCCGAAGCGGCGGCCGGCTCCATCTCCCCGCGCCATGTGGTCGTACCGCTGCGCCGCGTCCTGCCCCGGTGTCGGGTCATCATCGGCGAGGCCACCGCCATCGACCACGCCGGGCGCACCGCGACGCTGGCCACCCTCGCCACGGAGGAGGAGGGCACGGGCACCGAGAAGCTGTCGTACGACGAACTCGTCCTCGCCCCCGGCTCCATCTCGCGCGCCCTCCCCGTCCCCGGCCTCGCCGAGCACGGCATCGGTTTCAAGACCGTCGAGGAGGCCATCGGACTGCGCAACCACGTCATCGAGCAGATGGACATCGCCTCCTCCACCCGCGACCCCGCCATCCGCGACGCGGCCCTCACCTTCGTCTTCGTGGGAGGCGGCTACGCGGGCGTGGAGGCGCTCGGCGAACTCGAGGACATGGCCCGCTACGCCACGCGCTACTACCACAACGTCCGGCCCGAGGACATGAGGTGGATCCTGGTCGAGGCCTCCGACCGCATCCTGCCCGAGGTCGGCGAGGACATGGGCCGCTACACCGTCACCGAGCTGCGCCGCCGCAACATCGACGTACGTCTGCACACCCGCCTGGAGTCCTGCGCCGACCGCGTCGCCGTCCTCAGCGACGGCGCCCGTTTCCCGACCCGTACGGTCGTGTGGACGGCCGGCGTCAAACCCCATCCGATCCTCGCCGCGACCGACCTGCCCCTTAATGCGCGCGGCAGGCTGAAGTGCACCCCCGAGCTGACGATCGACGGCGCCACGCACGCGTGGGCCGCGGGAGACGCCGCCGCCGTCCCCGACGTCACCGCGGGCGAACCCGGCACGGACTGCGCCCCCAACGCCCAGCACGCCCTGCGCCAGGCGAAGGTGCTCGGCGACAACATCGCCCACGCGCTGCGCGGCGAACCCCTGGAGACATACGCCCACAAATACGCGGGCTCGGTCGCCTCCCTCGGCTTCCACAAGGGCGTCGCCCAGGTCTACGGGCGCAGGCTGAAGGGCTACCCTGCCTGGTTCATGCACCGCGTCTACCACCTCAGCAGGGTCCCGACCTTCAACCGCAAGGCCCGTGTCCTGGCCGAATGGACACTGTCGGGGCTGTTCAAGAGGGAGGTCGTCTCCCTCGGTTCACTCGAACATCCCCGAGCGGAGTTCGAACTCGCGGCCGGTGGAAAGCATCACCTCAACCCGGGAGACGACACGAAGGGGTCGTCCTGACCGGACCCAGGAACTCCATCGACAGGGCAGGCGTCTGACGGGTGTCGGCCAGGTCGGCCGCACTGCCAGACTGATCCCGAACCGATCCCGACCCTGGACGACCCTTGGACGAACCTGGACGGGCACCGGCCCGCCCTTCCACCCACGAGGCTCTCCCCACACCGCCGCAACCCCGGGGTGCCGCCGCCCCTCAGATCTCCGGCCGGGTCCGGAGCTGGCCGAAGACGACGACACGAGGCAAGGATTCGTGAACTTCACGCGCTGGAGCGCCCGGCTCCCCGGAACGCAGCGCCGCGCCGCAGCGCGGACCGAAACCGCGGCGGCGGTCGCCCAGGACCGCCGGGGAGAGAGCCCGAGCCCCGTCCCCGCGGCCCGCGTCGAACAACTCACCGACGGGGCGGGTCCGATCCCCGCCGTGGACGAGCTGCCGGTCCGCGAGGTCCTCGACCGTGTCCCGGGCCTGGTCGCCCTCGTCCACGGCACCGACCACCGCCTCGCCTACGTCAACGACGCCTACGCGACCGCCTTCGGCGCACGCCCCCCGGGGGAACCGGCCCGCGAGGCCCTGCCCGAACTGGCCGAACTGGGCCTGCTCCCCCTCCTGGACCAGGTCCTGCGCAGCGGCAAGCCCCGCACCCTCAAGTCCCGCAAGACCCCCGACGGCCGCTCCTACACCTTCACCTGCAGCCCCGTGGCCGAGGGCGACGGCGGGGTCCTCGTCTTCGCCACCGACGTCACCGACCACGCGGAAGCGGCCGAACGCCTGCGCGCAAGCGAACGCCGCCAGCGCGAAACGGCCGTCACCCTCCAGCGCTCCCTCCTCCCCCAGGAGCTCGAAGAACCGGACGACCTGCGCATCGCCGCCACCTACCACCCCGGCGGCACCGAGGCCGCGGTCGGCGGCGACTGGTACGACGTGATCACCCTCGGCGGCGGCCGCACGGCCCTGGTCATCGGCGACGTCATGGGCAGAGGAGTACGCGCGGCGGCGGTGATGGGCCAACTCCGTACGGCGGTGAGGGCCTACGCCCGCCTGGACCTCCCCCCGCACGAGGTACTGCAACTCCTCGACGGCCTGGCCACGGAGATCGACGCCAACCAGATCGCCACCTGCGTCTACGCCGTCCACGACCCGAACGAGGGCCGCCTGGTGTACGCCTCCGCCGGCCACCTCCCGATCCTGGTCCGAGACGAGAACGGCGACGTCCAACGCGCCGACGAACCCACCGGCCCGCCCCTCGGCACCGGCGGCTGGATTCACGCGTCCGGCTCCATCGCCCTGAGCCCCGGTTCCACGGCGGTCCTGTACACCGACGGCCTGGTGGAACGCCGGGACGAGGACCTGGACGAGGGAATCGCCTCCCTCGAACGCGCCCTGGCCGGCGCGACCGGCACGCCCCAGGTCATCTGCGACCGCCTGGTCCGCAGCGCGGGCGTCACCGCGGACCACGACGACGACGTCGCGGTCCTGGTCCTCCAGCACCCGGCCCGCACGGGCCCCGACAGCGACCTCTTCCGCAACGCCGCCCTGGAGCTCCTCGGCGGCGTGGAGGCGGCCCCACGCGCGCGTGCCTTCGCCTCAGGCGTCCTGACGAGCTGGCGCTTCCCCACAGACCTGCACGACCTGGGCGTCCTGGCGACCAGCGAACTGGTCGCCAACTCCCTCCAGCACGGCACCCCACCCATGCGCCTGCGCCTCCGCCGCACCGATCGCCGCCTGATCGTCGAGGTCACCGACGGCGACGACCATCTCCCACGCCGCCGCCGAGCCGAACCGGCCGACGAATCGGGCCGAGGAATCGCCATCGTCGCCACGATCGCCTCCGCATGGGGCTCACGCAGAACCCCCGGAGGCGGCAAGGCGGTGTGGTGCGAGTTCGCACTACCGAAGGGAACGGGCCACTGAAGCACCCGGCCGCCTCTCAGCGCCGACCGGCACCCTCCAGCCCGTCCGGCGTTTGAGGACGAGGCCCTTCAGCGCCGGTGGCGGGGCGAAAACTCAGGCGCGCGCCTGAGACTGCCCCGCACCCGTGGCCGCCCCCTGCGCCACCACCCGACTCCTCCCCACCCACGGCCGATCCTGCACCGCACTGAGCTGCCGCCCCAACCGCAACGCGAGATACGTGATCCCCAGCGAGAACAGCAGAAACATCACGACATACGGCCCATGCAGCGACGCCCCCATGGGCCCACCCACAGCCGGCCCAACAGCCAACGCCAACTGCTTCACCAGGGCGAACGCGGAGTTGTACTGCCCAGCCATCCCACTCGGCGCCAGATCCGCCACCAGCGGAGCAACGGTGGGCGACAACATCGCCTCACCCAGCCCGAACAGCGCATAAGTGGAGATGAAGGCCGCCGTGGCCATCTCCTGACTCCCGTGCCCCAGCCCGGCGTACCCCGCCGCAACCCAAGCCACGGCCCAGATCAACCCCACGGCCGCGATCACCCGAGTCCGCCTCCGCCGCTCCACGAACCGCAGCACGGCGAACTGCGCCACCACGATCATCGCGGTGTTCGCGGCCAGCGCGGTCCCCAGCCCCGAGGTGGAGACCCCGGCGGCCTCGACCCCGTACGCACTGAGCCCCGACTCGAACTGCCCGTAGCAGGCGAAGAACAGCACAAAGCCCAGCACACACAGCTGCACCATCGCCCGGTTCCCGAGCAGCTGCTTCCAGCTCCCCTTCGCCGAAATCTCCCCCGGCGCCCCGTCCATCCGCGGCGCATGCGGCACCCGCACCGTCGACATCACCACGACGAGCAGCAGGAACATCGCCGCCTCGATCGCGAACAGCAGAGTGAACGACGAGACACTCGAGGCGTCCACGAGATGCCCACCGATCAGCCCGCCGACCCCGAGCCCGAGGTTCTGCAGAAAGAACTGCATCGCGAACGCCCGCGACCGGGTCTCCGTGGTCGAGCAGTCAACGATCATCGTCGCGAGCGCCGGCTGCATCACGGCCTGCCCCGCCCCGAGCGCCACCGCCGACAGCAGTACGGCCGCCGCATTCCCCGCGAGCCCCAGGCTCAGTGCGCCGAGCGCGGCGGTGACCAGGGCGGTGAGCAGCACCGGGAGCGGGCCCCGCCGGACGATCGCTCGCCCGGCGAACGGCAGCACGACCAGCGCGGCCACGGCGAAGACGGCGAGCACGAGCCCCGCCGTCATGGCACCCAGTCCCCGCACCTGCGCCACATAGACGTACAGGTAGGGGACGGTGAAACCGAGCCCGAACGCGCTGAGTGCATTGCCCACGTGGATCCGGCGCATCGCTACGCCCATCGCCCTGGTCACGTTCACCTCTCCTCTTATGCAGACCTGAAGACTTCAAAGCTAAACTTCGAAGCTAAAGAGTACACATGGAAGGACTTCAACGCCAAGCAAGCCCGTGCCATACTCGGCCCATGGGTGACCCCGGCATCAGCGAACCGACACTCGAGGAACAGATCGCCGCCTACCAGCGCGAGTTCCAGGACCTCGACCCCCAGGTCGAGAAGATCGTCTCGGCGCTGTCCCGCCTGAACCGACGCATGAACGTCGCCTACGGCCGCCAGACCGCCGCCCTCGGCATCAGCAACGCCGACTGGGAAGTCCTCAAGGCCCTCGTCCTCTCCGGCGCCCCGTACCGCATGGGCCCCAGCGACCTCGCCAAGCGCCTCGGTCTCACCCCGGCCGCCATGACCCACCGCATCGACCGGATGGTCGCCGAGGGTCTGGTGACCCGGGAGCGCGACGAGTCCAACCGCGTCCGCGTGATCGTGGAGCTGACCGCTGGGGGCCGCGAGAAGTGGCTCGAGGCGATGCGGCTCGCGTCGGTCTTCGAGGAGGACCTGCTCCAGGACCTCTCGCCGACAGAGCGCACCACCCTCGGCGATGTCCTCACCCGCCTGCTCCGTAGGGTGGAACACGCCCAGCCGGACGCCGGCGGGCGCCTCAGCGATCTGGACTGACGCAAGCTCAGGCGCCTCGGGAAAAGATCTTGACAGAGGGTGCTTGACAGCCCCTTCCCCGATCCGTAAAGTTCTTCGGGTTGCCGCCGAGCCGTAACGGTTCTGCGACAGCAACTCCCGCCGCGAGAGCGGCAACCCAAACCACCAGCACGATCTCCCAACCGGGTTGATTTCGGCATGCCCGAATTCAATTCGAATTGGGGCTCGGCAGCCCGATTGGGAATCGCCGAGAGGATCCGCTAAGGTTTGAGACGTCGGAACGGCCCAACGGCCGCGAGGACAAGCCCCGCTGACTGGGGGTCAGGCCCGAAAGGATCTGATAAAGTCGGGACCGCCGGAAAGGGAAACGCGAGAGCGGGAACCTGGAAAGCACCGAGGAAATCGGATCGGAAAAGGATCTGATAGAGTCGGAAACGCAAGACCGA